>JAISOH010000001.1 GCA_031275825.1 Prevotellaceae bacterium
AAGTCGATCAGCAGTTCGGGATTGGTATTTTCGACAAAGAACTTTCGGGTATTTTCGCCGTAACCTGCCCGCATCCACTTGTTGGAAGTGATGAAACAAAGCCGTCCCTGCGGTTTCAAAAGTTGCCAACCGCGCTCATAGAACAGCGAATAAAGGTCACCGGTGCGGGCAAATGTTTTATATCTGCAATTTTCATAGATTTTAGCCAGCATCCCGCCATTGTTTTGCAGTTGCACATACGGCGGATTGCCGATAACAATATCAAAACCCTCTGTCAGTCCAAACATCCATTCGGGGTCAAACCATTCGGCGTATGTACTTTGGTCGTATGGATTCCATGCCGCAAGTTGCTTTGCCTCGTCGGTAGCAAAATCGCCATGTTCCTGCAAGAGTACTGCCAGTTTTTCGCGCAAAACTTTGTCTTCCTGCCGGTATTCTTTTTTCTGTCTTGCCGTTCGTGCCGAAAAATGTTTATGTCTTACAGCCTGCAATTCCTGTTTTATTACTCCGATTTGCGGGTTTTCAAAGTTTATTACTCCATTTTGCTGCTTTTGTATGCCAATCAGCGTGTTGGCAGCAACAAATTTGGTTTCGAGGTTGGGCAGTGGTTTTATGCCGTAATTGTCGGCAGTATCATTCGGATTTTGTTCGCATACCAGCGAAATGAAAAACCGCAACTTACTGATTTGTATTGCAATGGTTTGAATATCAATGCCATAAATACAATTCTCTATCAAGTGCAGTTTCAAATCGTATCTGTTTATTGTTTGCGGCAAGCCTAATTTTTCCATAATATCTACAATTCTGTTCAGCACTCCCATCGGGAACGCACCTGAACCGCAGGCGGGATCAAGGATTTTGATTTTTAACAAGGCATTGTAAATGGCTGACTTTTGGTTGGTTGTCAAATCTGTTAGGTTTTCAAACCATAACGGGTTTATGTTTGTACATTTCTGCAAATACGCTTTCAAACTTTCGTCCACCATATAATTGACAATTTCGCGAGGGGTATAGAATGAGCCTGATTGTTTGCGAGCGGTTTCGCGGGTTTCGGGATTGTATGCGCCGAGTAGATTTTCAAACACTTTTCCCAGAAGTTCGGGGTCGAGAGCAACTTCCACATCGGTGGGAGTATTTTCTTCTATCGTGAAATTGTAACGTTTCAAAATAGAGAGTAATCCGTTATTGTTGTCAAAAAACAGAATATTCGGAATAAAAGCACGTTTTTGTTTGCCTTTGGCGCGGCTGAAACCGTCGAAATACATTATTTTGCCCTTGTAGTCCTGTTCTTTGTCCAAACATTCAAAAAGTCCGCCGTTGAGGAAAGGCACTTGTTTAAACATTTCAATAATTTCTTTGTGTGATTTTTTGAAATATGTGCTTTCTACGGCATCGCGGTACAGCGTTTTTATGCCATAATGTTCGTTGCTTTTGCCGCCGCCTTCAACGGCAAAATCTCGCTCGGTGATTGGACGATTGAGTGTGGCAAAGAAAAGGTTTTGTAAAATAGCATTGTAGTAATTTCCTGAATTATTGTCGTTTGCATCAAAATCATTCAATATGTTTTGTAATTTTTCCACATCAAAAATTTTGTCGGGTATCAAATGTTTTTGTTTAATAAACCACACAAACATCAGTCGGGTAATAAGGCGGATAAGGTGCTCTTCTGTTTTTCCGTAAGGGTACGAAACTGCGCTTTCGGGTTGTAAAGCCCAAGTGTACCAATCGAATAATTCTTTGTAAAATTCTTTTGTAAGCGTTTCCACCGAAAAGGCGTTTTTAATATCTTCTAATGAAATATTTCCGCGTTTATCTGCAATGATTTTTAAACGGTCTGCAGGTGTTTTTGTTTTTTCGTTTTCGCCCAATACATAAGTATAACGCTTTGGCGCTGTGCTTTGCACGCTATAATTACCATCGGCATCAATAGTTGGCTCGCTGCTGATAAAAGAGAAGCGATATTCTGCCGCATTTGCAGAATGATAAAATGCTAAAATACCGTGATATCGGGCGTGGTAGATAAGTTTAATAACCATATCGCGCAGTCCTACGCGATTTCGGGCAATTTGTATGCTTTCGGCAGTTTCAATATCCAGCACGGCAAGATTTTTCCCATCGGTAAGTTTTACTGATGCAAAACGCTGTGCAGATTTTATTTTATCCCTGACTATCTCAATATTTTCAGGCTGAGTTTCAAATTGCACTTTGGAGCCGAAAATATCGCCGAGCCAAATTTGCCAATTTTGACGGTTGTAGGATTGTTTTAAACTTTCTTGTGTGAACATATTTTTTAAATTTTGATTATCAGCTATTTATGTATTCAACCGGAGAAAACGAGAAAGTATTATCTGATAAAATTTCCGCAATGCGTGCCGATACTTTGTCTGCTTCTTCAGTACGTTTATTTTCAATATTTTGTCGATTGGGCTGTTGTTTATAGTAACTGTCAATTAGGCGTTGCACTTCATCAATAGTAATATTCTCCTCAATATTTTCTTTTGCGTTTTCAAGTAAATATTCAGAGGGTTTAAGTCTGTCAACATCCTGCAAACCAATAGAAATTTGCCAAATTTGAGCCTTTTCTTTTCTTGAAGGCTCGCCCTGTTTTATATAATATTCAAATTCTTTCATCATAAAGTTAGAAGGATTTTGTCCATTCTTTTTTTGATTCATTTTTTTTAATGTTGATACAAAAATAGCCGTTAATTCATTGACTTCTTTTAATAATCCAGTAACGTTACTTCACTGTTTTTCTTGAATTATTTCCAACCAAAAGCAACATTCATCAACTTTTTCGAGTACTGCATTGATTTTTGAAATAAATTCATTATCACTTTTTGCCCGAAGCGAAGCCTTGTAATTTACACCAGTCAGAAGTACCTGCACAAACTATTTGATTCATCCCGGCTTTTTTGGCAATGAAATATTCCATTTTTTCCACTAAATCTGTTATTGATAACGAAAATTTTTTCGTCCTGTATTTCAATCCTGATTCATCTTTAATTTTCTAACTTCTGATTTCCAACTTAACAAAAACTTTCGCTGATAATTATTTCAGGCGTAAATTTTTTGTTATTCGTTGTTTTCTCCTCTTCCTGTTTATCTTCACTTGCCAATAACGGATAGTTCTTAGCAATTTTCATTACTGCTTCAAGTTGTTCGGTGGCTTTCATTTGAACTTTCTTTATGCTTTTTGCAAGCGCAGCAATGTCCCTTGTCAGTTTTGCAAATTTTCCGAGATTGATTGCTTCTTTTGCGAGATAAAGCAAGATTTTTTCGTTTTCATCAGCAAGATTTTGACTGATAGCAAAATTTAGTATGCCATCGAGGTATGAACTTGCCTGTTTTTCTTGCGGACTTTGCGAAACAACCATTGCCCGTTCCGCTTGTTTTTCAATTTCTAATTGCTGTTTGAAAAGTGCAACTGCTTTTTCTACCTGTGCGTGGTGGCTGCCTGTAAGCTCTGTGGATTTTTCTACTTTATTAGCACGGTAAATTTCTTCTGCCTGCAAGAAAGTCAGTTCTTGTAGATCATCATTTTCTTTAACCAGCAAAAATGAATTTCTTTTTTCACTGCGAATAAATGTAATAGTTGTATCGTGCAGTTCGGCGTTTTCTCGTCCTGCGCGGGCGCGAAGCGTCATATTTTTAATTTGCTTAAACAGTTCGGGATTTTCTTCTTTAAACTCGCGAAGTTTGAGCAATATATTCAATTTTTCGTCTTTTTCTTCATGTACCGTTTTATCAAAAAGACCAAATGTTTCAACAATTTCTTCATCGGAATAAATTTGACTGTCTTCGCCTAATGCGCTGTGGAAAGCCTGCAATTTTAAAATTGCCTTTTTCTTCAGTTCAATGTCGTTTTCAACTTTGGCGGTAGGGAAAAAATTAAAAATATAAATTTCTTTTGCCGTACTTCCAATACGGTTTACTCGTCCAATGCGTTGCATAAGTCGCGTAGAGTTCCAAGGCGTGTCGTAATTTACAATCACATTGGCGCGATGCATGTTCACACCTTCTGCCAGCACTTCGGTAGAAATCACAATGTTATAATCGTCTTTTTTCTCTTCGGACTCAATATTTGCATCAAAATTTTCACGAATTACAGGAAACTTGTCCCTCCTATTTTTACTGCTGCAAATCAATATTCTATCAAAACCTGATTTTTTCAGTTCCCGGAAAAGATAGTCGGTTGTTTCCTGCGATTCGGAAAAGACAACTAACTTTCCTTCTTTATTTATTTTGGAAGATAAAAGTTTGTTTTTCAAATAATCTTTAAAAATATCCAATTTAGGGTCTATGTTTACATTTTTCCATTCATTTTCAAGGTTTTGCAAAATATTATAATCGTTTTTCAAGCCCTCAACAAAGCCATCTTCAAAATCGTTTGCAGTACAAATTTCAATCGAAGGGTCAGTATCTTGCAGGTTAATTAAAAGTTGCAAAAGTTCTTCTTCGCGGTCTTCTTCTATAAATTTATTGACATCAACGTTGGGAGCAATAAAAACTTGGTTGTCGTTAAACATCTTTACCATATTTGCCGTTGCCTGCGCAAAGCGTTCCAACGATTGTTTGAAAGCGTAAAAACTGCTGTCGAGCCGTTTAACAAGCAAGGTTTTCATAATATGCTTCAACTGTAATGAAGCCAGTTCGGCATTTTTGTATTTCTTTTTCTTTTCGGGAACAAGAAATTTTATTGCCTGATAACGATAGTAAGTCAATTCATCGCGTAAAGTTTTTATTGTAGCGTCATAGAGTGTTTCCAACTTGCTGTCAAGTTGATACAGTATTTTCTCCGGCTGTTTTACTACGGGAAACGAAATGCCATGTTCGCGTAAATCGTTGGCGTATTTTTCATTTTCAAGCAAGTCGGTGCGAGTACGACGAACAGTAAGTGGCTCAACAATCACTGTACGAATATCTTCATACAGTTTTTTCACGCCCTCTGCCATTTTTTTTACATCATTTTCCTTTTTCAGTTCCCGGTATTTCTTTATTCTTGGTGCAAAAAAATGTTGCAAATTGCTTATTTCAAGCGTTGAATCTTTTTTATCCTGAAACAGGAATACTTGATTGGCAATATCTTCCGGACGGTTATTGAGCGGTGTTGCCGATACAAGAATTATTTTTTTCTGTGTGCTTCTGCGGGTTGGCGTTTTACATATTTTTTGCAAAATATTGTACATTTCTGCCGAATCGTTACGAAATTTATGCGCTTCGTCGACAATTACCAAATCATAATTTCGAGCATCGTGAATTTTGTGCAAACTGCCGTTAGTGTATATTTTGTAATCGTTTATACCAAAATTTTCAAATGTTTCAAGCCAGTTGTCGTGCAAAGCCGGCGGACAAATTATCAGTGTTTTCGATAAATAACCGGGAAAACCATTGCGATAGAAAAAGTTCTTGGAAATTTGCGCTGCGACAACCGTTTTTCCCAACCCTACCACATCGGAAAGGAAAAAACCATTGTGTTTTTCCAACTTTGCATAACCGTCGCTCACTGCATCAGCCTGATACGAAAGTTTTTTGTATTCTTTAGGCAAATCGTCCAAAGAATGGGGGTCATATTCCACGTTTTTGCCGAAATATTCAATCAAAAATTTGTAATAAATTTCAAACGGCGTGAAGGTGTTGTTAAGATAAGTGCCGGTTTTTAATTTTTCAATAAGTTCTCGGTCAATTTCGATACTTTGCGCCCAAAGTCTTTCAAAAGTTTCGGTCGCAAAATTAATATCAGCATCATCCCGCAGTTCAACATTAAATTCAAAATTTCGCTGTAAACCACTATCTGTAAGATTACTTGACCCCGTAATAACCGAGCCGTAGCCATGTGGATGTTTCTCTTTTTCCCGAAAAATATAAATTTTGGCGTGCAGGTTTTGTTTGGGGTAAACGCGAATTTGTACTCGTTTTTCTATCAAATCTTTGATAAACCGCAACATTCCGTCTTCCACCTCTTTGTCGTATTTTGCGGTTTGAATATCTTTTTTCAGATTTTCGATGTAGATATCAACGCTTTTTGCTTCATTTCCGGTAAAGAGTAATCCCCTGTTATTGGCGTCATAAATCATTTCATCAATATTGATACCAACCAGCACGCGAATTTCGGCGGCTTTTTCAATATATGGTCGCACTCGAAAATAGCCCGAAGCCCTGAAATATCCTACAAGAGCATCGAAATAATGAATGTTTTTATGCTCGAAAACACCCCTAATTTTATTGAGTAATGTATTCTCGTTTTCGTTTGTAAAAAATTTTGAAGACATAATTCTTGATTATTTTTTTGTAGAAATAAGTAAATCACAAATATCCATATCCAATGCTTTTGCAATTTCAGCCAAAGTTTCAAGTGAAGGTTGAGTTGCATTAGAACACCACCTCGAAACGGTTGCCACATCTTTACCGATAGTTTCAGCAAGCCATTTTCCTGTTTTGTCCCGTTCAACCAGTGCTATTTTTAATCTGTTAATTCGTTTCATCTGTCATAAAATTTATTTTATCTGCAAGTATAGTGATTTTATTTGAATTTTCAACAAAAGTTTTCTCCTATCTTCAATTTTTATCCGCCTGCGCGTAATCCCGAATATTTCATGTACATTTTCAGATATAAAAAATAATGGATATGCAGACGGCAGGAAAATGCGGGATTTTCTTAAATATCATAAATTGCTGCAAAATTTATGAAATCATACATGTTGTACATAATTCCTTTACGTCCGTATATGGTCGAGCGCTCCTGCCTTTTTGCTCACGCTGTGTTTATTTTTTATTCAGTGTTTGCGAACTTCGCTTCGACTGGTTAATTTGTGTCAGGACAAGGTAAAAGAAATATATTACCGACTGAAATTTTTACCGTCTTATCTTTTGCTGATTTTTATTTATAAGGAACGGCTGATTAATCATACCTTTATGAATATTTTTTTTCTGTATAATATTTCGGCAATTACCCACACAACCGCAACAAATGTAAGGGCATACAGCAACGATCCAAAAGCAGGGTCAATAATTCCTCGGTAAATATTTGCATATATATGGCTCTGAAATGACATTCCACCAATAGTGAAACAAGGCAAATTCACGGTTTTTACCATCACGCCCGACATGACAAACAGAAACAGAGGATTGGTTCCAAATGCAACAAAGGGACGAAAATATTTTTGACTGTATTGTTTTACATCCATAAACCAAATGAAAAATGCAAGAACAATCATCGCCAAACCGCCTGCATACAGCACATACGAGCCTGTCCACAAGGGTTTACAGATTATAAACCACTGTCCCCAAAACATTCCTGCAAAAACGGCAGCCAACCCGAAAAGTAAGAGATGCGTTACCATTTTTTCTTTATTTTGGGAATAAAAATTAATCAGCCTGCCTGTCAAAAATCCGAAAATAACTGTTACGGCAGCCGACATTGCTCCCAGTAAGCCTTCGGGGTCAAAGGGTATGCGTTCGGTTGCTTTGGCGAACTGCTGAACTGCATTTGCCGACAGGTTTTCGGTATTTGTGTTTTCGCGCGGAACAACAGTATATGAAATTACATCGTTTTGCACTTCTTTTTTCAGTTCACAGGCATCGGGCGCTGGTTGAAACGAGATATAATTCATGTCGATATTTTGGTTGCCTGCAGTTTTTACGGCAAAATGCGTATCGTCAATAATGTTAAAATTAAAATTATCAAGGTCAAGCGTGCGGCTATAACCTTTGTAAACGTTATTTTCGCCGGGAATTGTCAAATCAACCGCGCGGCATGCATTTTCTTTTTTATCGTAAGGATTTTGCGGATTGTATGCTGTTAAAATTCCCCAAAACAAAAGCATTAATACGCCTCCCGCCGCTGCAATTTTTTTTGTTGATTTAAATAAAAGACAAATACAAATTCCAATGAAATAAGCGCATGCAATACGTTGTAATACGCCAAATACTCTTACTGTTTCAAGCCTGTTCCAGATATTTTGCAGCGAAAACGGTTTGCCCGCATCAAAAAACGGGTAAAGGTTTAATAAGAAACCTGTAAAAAATATCAGTAATGTTCGTCGAAAAATCTTCAAAAATGTTGTTTGGTCGAGTTTGAAATCAAATTTTTTGAATGAAAAAAATGATGCGATTCCTGTAATAAAAAGAAAAAACGGAAATACAAGGTCGGTGGGCGTGCAGCCTTGCCATTCGGCGTGCCGCAACGGGGAATAAATATGACTCCAGCTTCCCGGATTGTTTACTAAAATCATTAATGCAACGGTAAATCCGCGAAATGCATCAAGAGCAAGTATTCTTTTGGTTTTCATTTGTTTTTAATTTTATATTTGACTGTTTTTTATCAGATTTTTTATTAAATTCACAAATTTGTTTATGTCGTCTTCGGTTGTGTCGAACGAGCACATCCAGCGTGCTTCACAGTTTTTTTCGTCCCAAAGGTAGAAAAAATATTCTTTTTGCAGGTCTTCATAAATTTCAGGCGGAACAAGTGCAAAAACAGCATTGGATTCTACCTTTTGCGTTATTTTTATTTGTGGAATTTCTTTGATTTTTGCTTCGAGCAGTTTTGCCATTCTGTTGGAATGTTTTGCCGTTTCGATGCAATTGCCGTTGTTCAAATAAGCAATAAACTGCGTTGCAATAAACCTCATTTTTGATGCAAGCTGCATTGCCTGTTTGCGGGTGTACATGAAATTTTCGGACAGGTCGGAATTAAAAAAAACCACAGCTTCTCCATACATCATTCCGTTTTTTGTTCCGCCAAACGATAAAACATCAACTCCTGCATTCGCTGTAAATTCTTTAAATTCTACATTGAGCGAAGCCGCAGCATTGGCAAGACGCGCGCCATCGACATGCAGCAATAAACTGTTTGCCCGTGCAAACTGCGCAATGGTTTTTATTTCGTTAACCGAATAAACCGTGCCGAGTTCGGAAGGTTGTGAAATTGAAATGACTTTTGGCTGCACATGATGCTGAAACCCCGTGCCGTGTATATGTTTTGCAATTTCGTCAACAGTTATTTTGCCGTTTTTTGCAGGACAGGTCAGAAGTTTGCATCCTGTAAACCGTTCAGGAGCGCCACATTCATCAACATTTATATGCGCAAGTTCGGAACAGATAACTGCATTGTGCTGACGGGTTGCGGCTTTCAGACTTAACACATTGGCAGCCGTTCCGTTAAAAACAAAAAAAACTTCGGCATCGTTTCCGAAATGCTGTTTGAATTTTTGTTTTGCCGTTTGTGTAAAATCATCATCTCCGTAAGCAATGGCATGTGATTTGTTTGCATCCTCAATTGCCGACAGAATGTAAGGATGTATTCCCGAATTATTATCACTTGCAAAACCTTTTTTATTCATTTTGTCATTATTTTAAAATTACTGCAAAAGTAAATAAAATATTCCGACCTGTTGAATATCATATTAATGATTTTTATACAGTCGCTAAATAAAATAAGACGACTGTCCGTACAAATTTTTTTCACAGTTTGCGATGAAAGTTATAATTTGATAAATCCTGTTTGCAGATAGCGGCCGGTTATTGATTTTTTCAGCATTGCCCGTACTTTGTTTTTTACATGTTTATATAGTCGTTCCCTACGAATAAAAATTGGGGAAAATTATATGTTCTAAAAATAGTTTATTTCAAAAGTCCGGTTTCGTCATTGCGAACCGCGAACTGCGAGCGAAGAGAAGCAGGAAGCAATCCAGTATTCTTTATGATTATTCTCATTAACATTTTTTCTGGTTTGCTTCACTTCGTTCGCAATGACGTTTCATTTCTCGCAATGGCGTTTTGCTTCGTCGCTGTTCGGGCAAAACATGTTTTGCCCCTGCCGGCAATGACGGACAAAATGCTCTTTTTGAGGGGTATTCAAACTGCAAAATTCGGAAACCTCACAAACAGGAATATAAAATGATTTCTCAACATTTTACAGAATTTTAATCAATATTTCATTAAATCCTGCATTTTTATTCATTGCTTTTGGCTTGTAATTTATTATTAACGAGCAGTTCGTGTGGTTCATAAGGAGCGACTATATAAATCGGATTTTTTGCTTTTATTTTTATTAAAAATCATCAATTAACAAAAAATATATACCTTTACGGAATATTTAATTTTAATATAAAAATATAAAACTATGAAAGATATTAAAACATATATCAAGAAAAATGAAACCCGCTTTTTGAACGAACTGTTTGAATTAATACGTATTCCGTCAATAAGTTCTTCAGCAGAGCACAAAGACGATATGCTTAAATGCGCAAAATGCTGGCAAAAAAATCTGCTTGCGGCAGGCGCCGATAAAGTCAAAATAATGCCGACAGATGGAAATCCAGTTGTTTACGGAGAAAAAATCATCAATGAAAAATTGCCTGTTGTTCTGGTTTACGGACATTACGATGTTATGCCCGTTGATCCTGTAAACGAATGGAAATCGCAGCCGTTTGAGCCTGAAATTCGCGACGGGAAAATATATGCACGGGGCGCAGATGACGACAAAGGTCAGTCGTTTATTCACGCAAAAGCGTTTGAATTTTTGGTAAAAACAAAAAGTCTTCCATGCAATGTTAAATTTTTGATTGAAGGCGAAGAAGAATTAAGTTCGCCCAATCTTGCCAAGTGGTGTGAAAAAAACAAAAAACTCCTGCAGTCCGATGTAATAATTCTGTCCGACACATCAATGATTGATAAGGATACGCCTGCAATCACATGCGGGCTGCGCGGATTGTCCTATCTTGAAGTGGAAGTAAAAAGTGCAAATCGAGATTTGCATTCGGGCTTGTATGGCGGCGCAGTTGCAAATCCAATAAATGTTCTGGCAAAAATGATAGCTTCGCTTACAGACTCAAGAGGCCGCATAAGAATTAAAGGATTTTACAAAGATGTTATTAAACTTACGCCCGAAGAACGCAAAGAACTGAACAAAGCGCCTTTCAACTTGAAAGAATATAAAAAATCTCTTGAAATTTCCGACATTTACGGCGAAGAAGGATATACCACAATCGAACGTACCGGAATTCGCCCTACGCTTGATGTTTGCGGCATTTGGGGAGGATATACGGAAGAAGGTGCCAAAACCGTTATTCCATCTGCGGCTTATGCAAAAATTTCGATGAGACTTGTTCCCAATCAAAACCATCAGCAAATTGCCGAACTGTTTGAAAAACATTTTAAGAAAATTACGCCTAAATACGTAAAGGTGAAAGTTAAAAATCTTCACGGAGGACAGGGCTATGTTGCTCCTGTCGATTCGCCCGGGTACAAAGCCGCAAGCAAAGCGCTGGAAGATGTTTACGGCAAAAAGCCAATTCCTGTGCGCAGCGGCGGAAGTATTTCGGTTATCTCTACATTTGAACAGATACTTGGAGTAAAATCAATAATGATGGGTTTTGGTCTTTCAACAGATGCAATTCATTCGCCCAACGAAAATTTTCCGGTTGATAATTTTACCAAGGGAATTGAAGCCGTAACACTGTTTTATAAATATTTTGCAGATTTGATGAAAAAATAAAACCGCCTTGTCTTCGATATTGTCTGGAATAAAGAAAATTCTGAAAATATCAATAAAAATAATTCTTGTATTATTTTTGTTTTCGATATTGCTTGCACTGGCTTACAGATGGATAAATCCGCCCGTTACGCCGTTGATGCTGTCGCGTGTGGCAGACGGAGCTGCAATAAACAAAACATGGAAAAATATTGAAGATATTTCTCCGCACATGATAGCCGCCGCAATTGCTTCGGAAGACAACAATTTTCTCGGACACAGCGGTTTCGACTTTATTGCGATTGAGGATGCAATAAACGAATACAAACAGGGAAAGCGCAGACGGCAACGCGGAGCAAGCACAATATCGCAACAAACGGCAAAAAATGTTTTTCTTTGGCAGGGGCGGTCGTGGCTGCGAAAAGGTTTGGAAGTTTATTTTACTTTTTTGATAGAAAATCTTTGGTCGAAAGAACGCATAATGGAAGTATATTTAAACGTTATAGAAATGGGAGATGGAATTTACGGAGCAGAGGCTGCCGCTCAAACATATTTCCGCATTTCGGCGAAAAATTTGAGTAAATGGCAGTCAGCATTAATTACAGCCTGTTATCCCAACCCGCGAAAACGAAATCCCGCAAAACCTTCAACTTATATCGCCAAACGCGCAAATCAAATTCTTCTGCTAATGTCCAAAATAGGAAATACCGAATTTACGCCCGAAAATATTAAAGCGGCAAAAGAAAGATATGAAAAATATAAAGAAAAACATAAATAGTTGAATTATTTAGCATTTAATAATTTAAACATTTCTTTTTCATATCTGTTTTTCTGCCGGTGCTACAGCCTCATAAATTTCACAATCTCATAAAATATTAAATATACGCTGATGACTTATCACTATAAGTTACTGATACTGACAAATGACATAATCATTTTACTTATAAACTGTAACCTGCCTTATCCTTTGACACTTATGACTTTTATTACTTTTTGTATTCATTATATTAAAAAAATGTTTACATTTGTCAGTTTTTTAAATATAACAAGATGGAAAATTTAGGGAAAAGAATAAAACAGTTGCGCGAAGCCGCAAACATTTCTATCGAAGAGGCTGCAAAAGCGGCAGGACTTGAACCTTCGCAAATCGAACTTATCGAAACCGGCGATGTTATTCCCAGAATATCATTATTGACAAAATTTGCACGCTGTTTCAACGTACGGGTGGGAACTTTGCTCGATGGATATGAAAAAATAGGACCTGTAATTACGCGGTATCGTAAATCGTTGCCAACTGCAAGGCTTGCCGAAGAACATGCTGCCTACCGCTCGCACATGGATTATTTTTCGCTGGCTGAAGGAAAACACGACAGAAATATGGAACCTTACATAGTAAATATTCATTATCTGCCGCCGCTTCAAAAATATTATCAAAGCCACGAGGGTGAAGAATTTTTTTACGTTCTCGAAGGCGAAATATCTATTTATTACGGTAATGAAATATTTACCCTTTTCGCAGGCGACAGCATATATTATGATTCTGTAGTTCCGCATTGTGTTTCATCTAACAGAAAAAATGAAAATGCAAAAGTTTTGGCGGTAACTTACATGCCGTTTTAATTTTTCATTTGTTTTTAACATTAGTATTATTATGGCTGACATATTGAAAAATCATAATGCCGCCGAATCCGAATTATCTCTTATTGACGATACTTTGGGCGGACTGCTCGAAAAATGGGCTAATGAACTTCCCGACCATGACTTTTTAGTTTAT
This sequence comes from Prevotellaceae bacterium, assembly GCA_031275825.1. Classification (GTDB taxonomy): domain Bacteria; phylum Bacteroidota; class Bacteroidia; order Bacteroidales; family UBA932; genus JAIRKV01. The sequence goes on from JAISOH010000001.1 coordinate 13,248, forward strand.
CCCGACAGAAATTTACGACTTTCGTACAGAGAATTTAACAATCGTGTAGATAATATTGCCTGCGCTCTGCTTTTGCTTGGAGTTAAAAAAGGCTGCAAGGTTGGAGTATGGGCAAAAAATGTTCCCGACTGGTTAACGTTTATGTTTGCTTCTGCAAAAATCGGCGCCGTGCTGGTAACCGTAAATACAAATTACAAAAAATCGGAAGTAGAATATATAATGCAGAATGCCGATATTCATACAATGTGTCTGGTAAGCGGATACCGTGAAAATAATTATATTGATATCGTTTACGACCTTGTACCTGAACTCAAAACACAGAAACGCGGAGAACTTAACAGCAAACATTTTCCCGAATTGAAAAATGTTGTATATATAGGACAGGAAAAATATCGCGGCATGTACACAACTCTCGAACTCATTGTAATGGGGCAGTATATGAACAAAGAACCTCTACGCAAAATATCATCAACCATAAATTGCCACGAAGAAGTAAACATGCAATATACTTCAGGCACAACAGGATTTCCGAAAGGAGTAATGCTGTCGCATCATAATATTTTGAACTGCGGCATGGCAACAGGTAAATTTATGAGTTTTACACCTGCCGACAAACTGCTTACATGCGTTCCTTTGTTTCACTGCTTCGGATGCGTGCTGGCTTTGTGCGCCGTAATTACTCACGGTTCAACAATGGTTATGGTTGAAGATTTTGACCCGCTTAAAGTGCTTGCATCCATACATAAAGAACGCTGCACAATACTTTACGGAGTACCGACAATGTTTATTGCCGAACTTAATCATCCAATGTTCGACATGTTTGATGTAACATCACTGCGCACCGGAATCATGGCAGGTTCGGTTTGCCCGACAGAAACCATGAAACAGGTTATGGAACGAATGCACTGCAACGTTATAAGCGTGTACGGACTTACCGAAACATCGCCGGGAATGACCGCAACCAGAATAACAGATACACCCGAAGTGCGAGCAACCACAGTAGGACGCGATTTCCCGTTTGTCGAAGTCAAGATTATAAATCCCGACACAGGCAACGAATGCGGCACAGGCGAACAGGGCGAAATGTGTTGCCGTGGATACAATATTATGAAAGGATATTATAAAAATCCCGAAGCAACAGCCGAAGTTATAGATGAAAACGGCTTTTTACATTCAGGCGATTTGGGCGTAAAAGACGAAGACGGCAATTACAGAATAACAGGAAGAATTAAAGATATGATAATTCGCGGAGGCGAAAACATTTATCCACGTGAAATAGAAACATTTTTGTACAAACTGCCGCAAATAAAAAATGTGGAAGTAACAGGACTTGCAAGTCCAAAATATGGCGAACAGGTTGCTGCATTTATCACGCTCAAGGATGGAGAAACGCTTACCGAAGAAGATATTGTTACCTACTGTCGAGGAAATATTGCTCGCTACAAAATACCTAAATACATATTTTTTATAGATGAATTTCCAATGACCGCAAGCGGTAAAATTCAAAAATACAGACTGCGCGACTTGGGTTTGGAACTGCTCAAAAAAAACGGAATAGAAATAGTGTAATTAATGAATAAAATATAAAGATTGACAGAAAGAATGAGGCTGTCTTAAAACTCCGGTTTCGTCATTGCGAGCCGTTAGGCAAAGCAATCTAAATGTTGATTATCAATGGATTGTTTCGGGTTGCACCCTCGCAATGACGTGTAAAATACCATTTTGAGACAGCCTCATTTATCCAATTACAATTTATTTTCATAAAATATCCGATATTTATTTACGGTATAAATAACAAAAAGCGACAACAGACAAATTTCGGCTATGCGGAAAACGTATTTGCAAGAATGTGTTTTTCAAAAAAACTGTATCAATTCGGTATATATCCGCTTTCGGCAATGATGTTTTTTCCTGCATTTGTTTGCAACAGTTCGTAGAGTTTATATGCCATGGAATTTTTATCCAAATCGTTCCTTATAATTGCATAAACTTCCGCCACAAAGGGATATGTTCGATTTAATATGTTTTTTCTATCGGGCGCAACTCCGTTTACTGCAACCGTTTTTACGGTATTTCTGTATTCTTCTGGCACCATTCGTTTTTTGTAATAATAAACCGTATAACAAATTCCGTTCTCTATATTTCTTATCTCATAAAAAACCGGAAGCATACTTGTAAGTTCAAACTCTATCGGAAAATCAGCCATAGGCAATTCCCTGCATGACTAAACTTTCCATCAATTCCTGACTTCCCGAATTTTGATTTCTCACAAAAGGAAATATCTTCATATCATTGCCTCCGACTTCGTTCCAATGGGTAATTTTTTCCGTATAAATATCCACGATTTGCTCGTGGGTCAGCGAATTGACCTTATTATTCGGATTGACAATAAAGATAAAGGCATCTAATGCAATCGGCGTTTCAATCAGCGTAACTCCTGACGCATCGGCGTAAGTTTCTTCATCGAGCGACATTTTGCGGGCCGACAGGATAATATCCGCATTTTTATCAATCAGATTGATAACAGCATTATGCGTTTGGGATGTTTTTATCAAATATGCAACATCCGTCATTACCGAATAATAATTTCCCATATACAGCCATTGATAGTCGCGTCCGAGCAATTTAGCGGCAATAATTCTGTTCAGCGGTTCGTTAGAAGTAGAACCATCCAACAGGGGAAGTAAGCCCTTAGATTTTAAATCCATTATCAGGGTTTTCATTCTTGTCGCAACTTATGAATGAAAAGGCTAATATCAATATGATTAAATTTTTCATAATAATTTGATAGTTATATAATGTCAAATTTGAATATAACAAATCACAAATTCAGCAGAAAACTGAAATCCGCATCGGGTTTTATGTCTTTCGGTTTTTCGCCATATTTGAACAACCGCAAACTGCGTTTTCCTATAAGCCTGATTTTATTGTTTTCAATCAATAACATGCAACCTTCGCGCAATCCTGCAACATACATTTTGGGATTTGCCGCGATATATTCTAAAATTCGCTGTTCACGAGTTTCGCCTGCATGTCCGTCGGGATGAGCATCTAAATAATGCGGATTGATTTGAAAAGGAATCAAATTGAGCGTTTTAAATGTACGAGGCTGAACAACAGGCATGTCATTTGTTGTACACATCGTAGGGCAGGCAACATTTGAACCTGCGCTCCAGCCTATATACGGAACGCCTTTCAGTACTTTTGTACGAATGGCGTCAATCAATTTGTACCGTTGCATGTTTTTTACCAAATGAAATGTATTTCCGCCGCCCACAACTATTGCCTGTGATTTTGCTATTGCTTTTGCCTGATTTTCGTAGAGATGCACAGAATCGACTTCAACATCAAATTCGGAAAAACGATTCTGTACTTTTTCCTGATATTTATCATACGAAAAGGTAACGGCGGCATAAGGAACAAACATTACTTTTCCGACTTTGTTTTTTTTCAAAAATTCGGCTATTTGTTTTTTCGGATATTCAAGATATTCTTCTCCTGCATTTGTGGAGTTGCTTATTAGTAAAAGTTTCATAATTTATGTGCGTATTTATTGATTATAAATATATTTATGTTGCATCCGTAAATTTATTCGAGTAATTTTTCTATGTGCTGTTTGAGATTTTCAAATTCTTTTTCATCGTATAAACGAGTTAAAAATACGATTTTGCCTTCCCTGTCTATTAAAACATTTCGGGTAACGCCCGCATCTTTTTCGGCATAAAGTTCAAATATTTTTCCGTCTTCATCAAGCGCAACAGGATAACTTATGCCTGTTGATGCTGTAAACGCTTCTATTGTTTCAATATCCTCTTTAAGGTCGATGCCGATTAATATAAAATCTTCTTTATCTTTGTGTTTTTGCCAAATATCAGATTCGATAAAAGGCATTTCCTTGCGGCAAACGCCGCACCAGCTTGCAGTAAACTGCAACATTACTGTTTTCCCTTTCAAATCGTTAAGTTGAGTTGTTTTTCCATCAATATATTTTATTGTGAAATTTGGAGCTTTATCGCCGATTTTTACAATGTATCCGCGGTCATCTTTTTTGTTGGGCGAACAAAACGAAAAAGAAACCAAAATCAGTACGGACAGGATTAAATTTTTTTTCATATTTTATGTTTGTTAATGTATTTATTATTTTTGCAAATATATGGATTTTATTTGATATATAATTATTAATGTATTTTTCATTTCAATATCTGTATTTAGCGTCATCATCATTAATGATTTTCAAATAATTATTATACCGCGAAACTGCAATATCTCCGTTTTCAACGGCAAATTTAACGCCGCATTGCGGTTCGTGCGTGTGCGAGCATGGATTGTATTTGCAGTTTTTTGAAAATTTAAAAATTTCGGGGAAGAAATGATACAGTTCGTTTTTTTCAAATTCATCTATCAGCCCGAAGCCTTTAAGTCCGGGAGTATCAATAATATATCCGCCAAAATCAAGCTTAAACATTTCATAAAATGTAGTTGTATGCATTCCCGATTTGTGTGCGTCCGAAATTTTTCCTGTTTTAGCGTTTTGCGAACAGTCAATGCAATTTATCAACGTTGATTTTCCTGTTCCCGAATTGCCGAGAAATACGGAAACCCTGTCTTTCATTTTTTCTTTCAGTTTGTCGATATTTGTTTTTTCTATTGCTGATATTTCGAGCATTTCGTAACCGGCTTTGCCGTATATGTCTTTAAATTCGGCAAGAGCCTGTTTCAAATCGTATGTTTTGTACAAATCTGTTTTATTTACAATTATTATTGCCGGTATATGATATGCTTCGGCTGTAAGCAAAAATCTATCGACAAATTCAAATTTGATTTCGGGCAAGATAAGGGTAACAACAAGAAAAGCCGTATCGATGTTTGCGGCAACAATATGAGTCTGTTTCGATAAATTGGAGGGCTTGCGGATGATGTAATTCCTGCGTGGATGAACATTGACTATTATTCCCGATTTTTGATTTTCGCCAAGGTCAATATCAACAATATCGCCTACTGCAACGGGATTGGTGGCTTTGTCTTCTTTCAGTCGCAATTTTCCTCGTAATGTACAATTTACGCGTTTTTCGCCTGTTTGCACAATGTAGTTAATTCCTGTATGTTTTATTACCAGACCCGTGTTCATTGTTTTTTGACTTCCCTGAAAATTTTCATTTTAGCGGTTTACCGATTAAGATTTATAATATTATCTATTTTACTTTTATCATTTTTATACGCTTCTATTCCGGTTTTCAAAAATTGAACAAAACCGTTTACATCCAAATCATAATTGCGCGGAGGCACAAGAATTTTGCCGTTGCGACCTTCCAAAACATAATGCGGCTGCGATATTACATTATATTTGTTGAAAACGAAATTAAAATTTATTTTACCAAGCGTTTTCAACACTTTGCCGCTTTCGGTGGTAATCCAGTCGGCTTGAGGTAATGTTTTTCTGTCGTCAATATAAAGCGCAAGAACAATATAATCGTTATTCAATATTTCAAGAACTTCGGGCGCCGACCAGACGCGAGCTTCCATTTCGCGGCAGTTTACGCAGCCGTGTCCCGTAATATCAATAAATAAAGGTTTGCCGACTTTTTGGGCATATTCGCTTGCTTCTTTATAGTCGAAAAATCCTTTAAGTCCGTGAGGAAGATGTAAAAAATCGCTGTATTTCACATTTTTACCTTCATCGTTTATCTGTATTACCGCTTTTTGAGAATCAATAATAAAATCTTGAGTAGTAAGCGGCGTAAGGTAACCCGAAAGGGCTTTAAGCGGAGCGCCCCACATTCCCGGAATCAAATAAACTACAAAACTGAATGTGATAATTACCAGCGCAAGACGTCCGATTCCAATGTGACTTACTTCACTGTCGTGAGCAAATTTTATTTTGCCCAAAAGATAAAATCCCAGCAATGAAAATACAACAATCCATATTGCAAGGTAAATTTCGCGGTCGAGAATATGCAGATGATAAGCCTGATCAATAGTTCCTATAAATTTTAGACTTAAAGCAACTTCAATAAATCCGAGAATAACCTTTACCGAATTAAGCCAGCCGCCGCTTTTGGGCAATTTGTTCAATACCGAAGGAAACAGCGCCGCAAGAATAAACGGCAATGCAAAAACGGTAGAAAACACCAGCATTACAACTATCGGCGTCCAAAATTCGCCGGAAAATGCTTTTATTATTATAGTACTTACAATGGGACCTGTACACGAAAACGAAACAAGAACAAGAGTCAATGCCATAAAAAATATTCCGACAATACCGCCTCTGTCTGCATTTTTATCGCTTTTGTTAACCATCCAGCCTGGAAGCGTAATTTCAAAAGCGCCAAAGAATGATGCTGCAAACACTATAAATACAAGAAAAAATATGGTATTCGGCAGCCAGTGTGTAGACAGCCAGTTAAAAATATTTGCAGTTGTATCATCGCCGCCTACGGTTCGTATAATTAAAATTATGGCTGCTATAGGCAGAGTGTAAAGCAGAATTATAAAAAATCCGTAAAGCGATGCTTCCGTTCTGCCTTTTGCCTTCTTTTTCGAGCCTTTCATAAAAAACGAAACTGTCATTGGAAGCATTGGAAAAACGCAAGGCGTGAGAATGGCAATCAGTCCTCCTAAAATTGCGTCAATAATATAAGACCAGAGCGATTTGTCTGTTTTGTTTTGATTTGTATCTGTAATCTGCTGTTCCGTATCTGCTGTTTCCGTATTTGAAATCTCTGTATTGCTTTGGGTTCCGACAATTATGGTAAAATCTTCGTCTGTCGGAGGAAGGCATTGCTTATCGTCGCAAACCATCCATTCAACGTTGGCTTTTATGGTTGCGTTTTTGCTCGACAGTTTTATTTTTTGCCCGAATCGCGCTTTTTTTTCAAACAGTCCGATTTCCATCTTAAACATGTCATCAAATTTTTTAAACGGTTTGTCTATCATTTCCATATTGCCGATTAGATTTGCGTTTGCGGGTAAATCGAATGTAAATGTTGTTGCATTTGGACCGTTTTCATAAGGACCTGTATCGTACAAATGCCATCGATTTTCGATATCGGCTTCAAAAATTATTTGATAAACGGAATCTTCTATTTGATTTATTGATGTTTTCCAACTTACGGGATTTTGTTGCGCAAAACTTAATGTTCCGCACAACATGATTGTTATTACTGATATGTATTTAAATATATTTTTCATATTTTCTTTATGTTTGTTATTAATGGATCTAATAAAATACAAAAATAATGAAATATTTTTTAATAGCTGTTTAAAATTAAGGCGTCATTTGTTTCTGCTCGTGTCGCTGATATGTGGTTATGAATCATGACACTGAATTTAATTCGGGAGCGGCTTTCAGCCGACTGGGTATCATTTACGATATTCATTAACATAAAATTGGCAGGAAATTTTAATGTTCTGTCATTGCCGGTTTTTTATTAGTAAAGAGCGACTAACCGTCAATTATCGGAATTATAAGATATTAACTGTCAGTTCAAAAATTTCAGTTTTTGTATTTTCTTACTTATCAAAAAATAAACGGGAGCGGCAGCAAATCCGCCGATTACATCAATAAGGTAATGCGCTTTAAGATAAACGGTAGAGCAAATAAGAATGAAAGCTACAGGCAGAAGCATATAAAAAATTTTGTGTGAATATTTGAAAATAAAATACATGCAAACAAGACAAATTCCTACGTGCGAACTTGGAAAAGCGCCTGTGGGTTTTTCGCCTATAGCCTGCAATTCGACAAGAGTATTACGAAAAAATCCTTCATTGCTTATCGTGTTATCGGGCGCTTCAAAATAAAACTGCGGGCCTGTTACAGGCAAAATTATAAACGTTATGTAATAAATAAAAAACGAACATAATATTATAAAAACAGCGTGTTCCATACATTTTTTACTTTTTGCCAAAGCAATAAAAACGGCAGCCATGATAATAAAATAATATGCTATGTAGCCAAAATTCATCAGTTCATTTATCCATGTCTGCGGATAATATTTGCTAAATTCGAGGCTTGGCTGGCAGCCAAACAGATATTGTTCGGCAGATACAAAATATTTATCCAGATTTCCGAATATATTTTCGTTCATAAAATATGTTTCGGGATACCAGTATGCAATAAATGCAAGCGGAAGCACGCTGCGCGCAAACCGGACGGCAGTTGTAGCCCTGTGTTTATATAAAAATCTTAACGATAATATTAATGCAACAAACAGTATACGGTATAAAATCATAAGCGGAGCGTGATTTTCTTTTGCTCCGAAAACGATTATAAAAATTGCCGTGAGAATGGCATAAACAATACTTAATTTTTCGACCGGAAAAAGGCTTTTCCAAATTGCTGCAAACATATTTTGGGGAGCCTGTTTGGTTTGAAGCGTATTAATTAGATTCATTGTCCTGTGATAATTTGTTTTGTAAATTATTTTTTTTGTAAAATTCAACTTCTATTGTTTCTTTTATTCCGTTTGTCAGGCTGTAGTCGGCATGAAAATTTGCATCTGTTTGCAGAGGCTGTATTTCGCATTTCCAGTTTCGCGCTTTCAAAATATTGTATTTATCGCTATTCAGGGCTGGAGATTTTCCAAACCATCCGTAAACTGTATCAAGCGAGAAACATATTATTTTTAAAACAAAAACAGGAATACATATTTTTACTGTGAATTTTTTACCAAGAAGTTTTTTCACCGTACCTGCATATTCCCTGCTTGTGTAAACATTGCCATCGCTTACAAAATAAGATTTTCCGGCTATATTTTTTTCTATCAGCAAAAAAATCGCTTTTGTCAAATCCTTAACATAAATAAAGGTAAGATATTGAGGTTTGAACCCGATTGAAGGTACTATGCCTTTTTTTACGGATTTTACAAATGCCATGTAATCTTTTTCTCGAGGTCCGTAAACGCCTGTCGGTCGAATAAACAGATAGGGAAAATCGGGAATGTTTGCAATAAAATTTTCAGCATTTATCTTGCTTTTGCCGTAAGCGGTATTTGGTTTTGGCGGGTCGTTAAGTTTTATCGGTTCCAATGTTTTTTCGTTTCCTGCTCCCCAAGCCGAAAGGCTACTCATGTAAACAAATATTTTAGGAATCATGTTTGTTTCGCACAGCGCTTCAACAAAATTTTTTGTGAAAATAAAATTTATTTTTTCAAAGTCGCTTTTTTTGTTGCATTTTGTAATTCCCGCATTATGTATAACATAATCCCATACGCCGTTTTGCTGTTTAAATTCATTTAATTGAGAAATTAATTTTTCCTTGTCGGCATAATTAATATCAATAAATTTTATTCGGTTATCTGCAAGATATTTTTTGCTGCTCGAAGCGCGTATTCCCGCATAAGTTTCAAAGCCCTGTTCAAGTGATTTTTCAACTAAAAAACTGCCGATAAAACCGCTTGCGCCGGTTATTAATATTTTCATTTTTATTTGTTTTCTCGAAAAATTTTGTGCAAAAATATAAAATAATGACGAATATCGAATTATGGAATGAAACCTATGCAAGGCAAAAATATTAATAACATGTTAATGTTTATCTGAATTATGATTTATTTTTACGAGATATTCGACGCATTTTTGCATCATGTATAACAAAAAACAATCACAAATGATTTTTACGTCTTCACGCATGAAAGACGTTTATCTTTTCGCCGAAGATAAACAGATTTTTGCGAAATTTGAACCGGTTTTTGCCCAAAACGACAAATAAAACATTTTGTCTGCGGGCAGTAACCGAACTGCAAAAGGAAGAATATTGAAAAAATATTGCAGCGTCAAAAAACGGTAAAGAACAAATAATATCAAATTGAAAAGAGACTGTCTTAAAATGGTATTTTACACGTCATTGCTATGGCTTTAGCCCGAAGCAATCCATTGATAATCAACATTTAGATTGCTTTGCCTGACGGCTCGCAATGACGAAACCTGAGTTTTAAGACAGCCTCTTTAAAATAAATATTATAAGTTGTTTTACGGTAACTTCGGACCTGCCGCAACAAGCGCCTTTCCTGCTTCGTTACCGGTAAATTTAACAAAATTCTTTATAAATCTGCCTGCCAAATCTTTTGCTTTCGTATCCCATTCGTTGGCATTTGCGTAAGTGTCGCGCGGGTCAAGGATTTTGGAATCGACTCCCGGAAGTTCAACAGGCACTTCAAAATCAAAGTAAGGTATTTTTTTTGTTGGCGCATTATCAATACTTCCATCAAGAATTGCATCAATTATTCCCCGTGTATCTTTTATTGAAATACGTTTACCTGTTCCGTTCCAGCCGGTATTTACAAGATATGCTTTTGCTCCCGACTGTTCCATTCTTTTAACCAGTTCTTCACCGTATTTTGTGGGATGCAAACTTAGAAATGCGGCGCCGAAACATGCCGAAAATGTTGGCGTAGGTTCTGTAATTCCACGTTCCGTACCTGCAAGTTTTGCCGTAAATCCGCTCAAAAAATAGTATTTTGTCTGTTCTGGCGTTAATATCGAAACCGGAGGAAGCACGCCGAAAGCATCAGCCGAAAGGAAAATAACTTTTTTTGCCGCCGGAGCTTTTGATACGGGTTTAACAATGTTTTCGATATGATAAATAGGATATGAAACGCGAGTATTTTCGGTAACCGACTTGTCGTTAAAATCAATTTTGCCGTTTTTGTCAACCGTAACATTTTCGAGCAGCGCATCGCGGCGGATTGCATTCCAGATGTCTGGTTCGCTTTCCCTGTCAAGATTTATGACTTTGGCATAACAGCCGCCTTCAAAATTGAATATTCCTTCGTCATCCCAGCCGTGTTCATCGTCGCCTATTAATTTGCGTTTAGGGTCGGTTGACAGCGTTGTTTTTCCTGTTCCCGACAATCCGAAAAATATTGCCGTTTCGCCTTTTTCGTTTGTATTTGCCGAGCAGTGCATCGAAGCTATTCCTTTAAGCGGCAACAGGTAATTCATATACGAAAACATGCCTTTTTTCATTTCTCCGCCATACCATGTATTAAGTATAACCTGAATTTTTTCGGTAAGATTGAATACTATTGCCGTTTCCGAATTTAGTCCGAGTTCCTTGTAATTGTCAATTTTTGCTTTTGCCGCATTGAATACTATAAAGTCGGGTTCGCCATAATTTTCAAGTTCTTCTTTGCTTGGTCGAATAAACATGTTTTTTACAAAGTGAGCCTGCCATGCGACTTCGCAAATGAAACGAATTTTGAGCCGGGTATTTTCGTTTGTACCGCAAAAAGTATCAACTACATACAGTTTTTTATTTGACAACTGTCTGCATGCAATATCTTTCAATTTTTTCCATGTTTCCCGACTTACAGGCTTGTTGTCGTTTTTGTATTCATCGGAGGTCCACCAGATAGTATCTTTTGATGTTTCGTCCATTACAAAGAATTTGTCTTTTGGCGAACGTCCTGTATAAATGCCTGTCATTACGTTCACTGCTCCCATTTCGGTAGGCTGTCCGGCTTCAAATCCTGTCAGCGAAGCGTCAATTTCTGCTTTGTACAAATCATCGTATGAAGGATTATAAATAATTTCCTTTACATCTTTGATTCCATACTTTGTTAAATCTAAATTTTTCATGAGATATTTTATTTTATTATTAACTTTCAAAGTTTACGAATTGGCAAAGGTAATTATTTTTAGAATAATATGACATAAATTTATGCAACATCAAATTAATTAGTGTTAAACTGGTTATTGTTTAAATTTTATTGAAATTGTAAAACAGCATGTCAAAATGATTTAACACACGGAATTATCACCGAATTAAAAGACTTTGTTTCAATTTTTTATAAAATTAATTACATCTTAATCAAATATTTTATCATATACATATATAGATATTGTCCACAAATGCTTTTTTGAAATATTGATTTTTGCAGTGTTTTTTGTTTATTGGGAAAATTGTTATAATTTTGCATTCGTAATGTAAATATTGAATGCTTATGAATTAAAAAACAGGCAAACAATACGCACATTTTAAGTTTTTATTGGAAAAAGCGTTTAGCTGATATTTTGGTTCTGCGAAATCTCGACAGTTTCAAAGACAATCAAAAATAAAGTTTCAAACGTTCGCACTGTTTCGGTGCGGGCATTACTTATATTTTATTTGATTGTCTTAGGTAGTCGAGAACCTCGTAGAATGGATATTTTAGAGTTTGTCCGCGCTTTTTTTATGTGCGTATTTGAAAATAATTTTTTCAGAGGGCAATAGATGGAGTTCGGAAACCATCCTAAAAACGGGGAGTAACCTGAAAAGCCTTACGAGTAAGGATAAATAAATAATTAAAGTAATATGGCAAATAAACATGAAATGGCAAATGAAATAGCGATTTTATTTAAGAGTATGAAAATATCGTTTTTACTCGGGATTATAGTTGCTTGTTTTTTATTTTTTGTAGTATATAATTGCGTTAAGTATATTAATCCAGACATAAAAATAGAATCCAAACAAAATATGAAATCATTTAGTAAATTTGAAATTGTCAATTGAAATAAACTTGTTTGATATAGATAAACATTACACTGAATGATAGTTATTTGGCAACAGTTTGCTCTGTGTCTTTCTTTGAATATTCTGCCGAAAAAGTTTGAAAATCTTTTGTTTTGTAATTATCTTCTCCGAAATATGCAAGTATCGGCAAAATCTGTTCGGGCGTCATATAACCGGCAACGGCTGTGATTAATTGAGATTTTTCGTCGAAATATGCAATAGACGGATAACTCATTTTTCCCTGTAATACGGCTACTGCAAATGAATGTGATTTTCCGTATTTTCCATCGTTCGCAAAATTTATTTCCCTGAAAGTTACATTTTCATTTCCTTCGGCATTAAATTTTACGCAATAATAGTATTTATTAAGATATTCAACAACTTTCGGGTTTGTAAAAGTTGATGCATCCATGCGTTTGCACCATCCGCACCAGTTGGTATAAACATCCATTAGAATTTTTTTCGGCTTCTGTTTTTGAAGTTCAAAAGCTTCGTTTGCCGTGTGCCACTTGATTTGAGTTGCATCCTGCGCATTAATCGCATAGCCGGACAGCAGCAATATCAAAACTGAAAATATTTGTTTTTTCATAAATTTACCCTAAATTTGTAATCTGCAAAAGTAATATATTTTTTTTAAACATCAAAATATACAGGACATGAAAATAAAATTAACAGATATTAATGTTGCCGATTATGAAAATTCACTGGCGCTTCTTAATGAATATATTGTTCAAAATCCTTCTGACGACAGCGCTTATTATTTGCGCGGCAACATTTACCGCAAAATGAATTTGTTTGGCGATGCTTTAAACGATTATCGCAAAGCGCTTGAATTGAATTCTCAAAGCCGGGCTGCCGTTGCAATTGAAATACTTAACGAAATTCTTGAATTTAGAAATACGGATTTGCTCAATCCGTAAGAAAACAGTATGCCGAAATGTATGATTCTGTGTGTAAATTTTCAGTTTTCGTTAATCAAACAAAGCGTGCTGCAAGCGTGAACGGCAGCCGTTTCGGTGCGCAGGCGCGAGTTGCCCAAACTGATTTCCGTAAAATTATTCTGTAAGGCAAACTGTATTTCATTTTTGGAGAAATCGCCTTCGGGACCAATAAAAATCAGCGCATTTTCATGCGGTTTGATTATTTTTTTCAAAAGTATTTTTTCGTTTTCGCGGCAGTGAGCAATCAGTTTTTTTCCATCAAATTCACGTTCTGCAATTTTTTTGAAGTTTGTTATTTTGTTTATTTTCGGCAAAAATGCTTTTATTGACTGTTTTGCCGCCGCAACAATCACTTTTTGCAGCCGTTCGGCTTTCAATATTTGCCGTTCCGAATGTTCGCAAATCATTGGAGTTATTTCATCTATGCCAATCTCGGTGGCTTTTTCCAAAAACCATTCAAACCTGTCGATATTTTTTGTCGGCGCTATTGCAATATGCAGTTTGTAATTGCGTTTTTCATAATCGTTTTTTACATCAACAATATCGACAATACATTTTTTTGCAGATAAATCAACAATTTTTGCGGTATAAAAATTTCCGCAACCATCAATAAGATAAATAAAATCGCCGGCTTTCAGCCGCAAAACGCCGCAACAATGTCTGGCTTCGCTTTCGCTTAAACGGCAACGTATATCATTAATATCGGGACTGTAAAAAACATGCATTTTCCTGTTGAAAAATTAAAATATATCTTTGCAAAGTTATAAAAAAAATTCAGTCTGAAATAATATTCAAATCAAGCAAATGAAAATAGGTTTACTTTCTGATACTCACGGCACATTCGACGATAAATTGAAAAAATTTTTTGCCGATGTTGATGAAATATGGCACGCGGGCGATTTCGGCAATATTGAAACTGCCGATGCTATTGCTGCATTTAAGCCCGTACGGGGCGTTTACGGAAATTGCGACGGGCAGGATGTGCGTACTGTTTATCCGAAAATTATTCGTTTTGGCTGTGAAAATGTTGATGTTATGATTACTCATATCGGAGGTTATCCTGCTCATTACGATTATTCCATTTACAGGGAATTTTTAATAAATCCGCCAAAACTTTTTATTTGCGGACATTCGCATATATTGAAGGTTATGAACGACAGGCAGTTCGGATTTTTACACATAAATCCCGGAGCTGCAGGAATTTATGGATTTCATTTGGTTCGTACGGCAACGCGTTTTGAAATCAGCAATGGTAACATTGCAAACCTCGAAGTCGGAGAATGGCAAAAAAGAACGGACAGTTTTTGATGAAAATTATACCAATCATCTATAATAATAAATTACGAAACTGTTTAAATTTAATTAAATTTACGATTAAAGCACAGATAATAAGGATGTTGTTTGAAATTCACTTTGCGGTTTTATGATTATGTGATAACATAAACTGCAAAGCGATGAAAACAACAAATGCTTTTGAGAAAATATTTTTAATAACTGTAAATTTTAGAAACCATTTAAATTCACAAAAAAAGAAATAGCCAAAAAAATTAAACGATTTTTTAACACTTAACACTGATTTTGTTAAAATTGTTTACATATTTAAATGAATATGTTACATATAAAAGCAAAACATACTTTTATACAATATTTATACATACTTTCACAAAATTTTTAAAACATAAAATAATGCAAAAAATCTTTTTAATTTTAATTGCCTTTACAGGCATAGTGGCAGTTAGCAGTTGCTCGAAAGAGGAGCCTGCTCCGGCGCCCGCATTGTTGGTTGATATTCCAAATATTCCGGCAATGGCAGAAGCGGGCGTTTACAGTATTAAAATCACGTCTAATTCGGCGTGGACTGCCGAAAGCAGCGAAACATGGTGCCTGCTTGATAAAACATCCGGCAGCGGCAGTGATACCGTTACGCTGAGCGTGGATGAAAACACTGCTTTTATGGAAAGCCG
>JAISOH010000053.1 GCA_031275825.1 Prevotellaceae bacterium
GAAGCGAAGCAACTCGTCATTGCGAGGAATGAAATGACGAGGCAAACCGGAGAATTTGTTAATGAAAATAATCATAAAGAATACTGGATTGCTTCCTGCTTCGCTTCACTGCTTTCGCAGTTCGCAATGACGGACAAGCAGGATGCAGCGCGTCATTATGTGTTTGCAGAAAAAAGATTACGCGCTATCCGGGTTTAATTTAACTGTAAATTATTACAGGATTTAATATAATTAATCAGACATGTTTTCATTTTTCAGCATTGCATAAATGCTGTCGGCTGTTGCAATTCTGTCAATATCATCGCGGTTTGAGAAAATCAGCAATATTATATTTTTTTCGGGAATTTTACCTGCATAAATCGTAAATCCTCCGTTGTCGCCAAGATGGTAAATACATTCGGGTTCATTTGGATTTTGCTGTATAAACCAGCCGTATCCGTAAGCTGTGTTTTTGTTGTATCCGTATTGGGCATCGGGATTTATGGCGATTTTAGGCGAATATGCCATTTTTTTAAACTGTTCGCTTATTATTCTGTTTTCGCGCAGGGCTTTTTCCCATTTGGCAAAGTCGCGTATTGATGTGTAAAGCCCGCCATCGGCTTTTGAGGCAAAAAAGTTTGTTTCGCCGTAATCACATTCGACATACGTGTTTTTTCCCCGGTCGAAAGTATAAGCGTGAGCCATGTTTGGAATTGAGCGTCCGTCTTCAAAATACATGGACGCCGTCATTCCTGCAACATCAAAAATATGCTGTTTCATGTACAAATCAAAATCAATTCCCGTAACTCGCGGAATAATTTGATATACGAGCTGGAAGGTGGGATTTATATATTCGTATTTTGTTCCGGGTTCAAAATTCAGTCTGTCCAAATCGATTAAATATTTACATGACTCTATATCTGTTGAATAAAGCATAAAGTTTTTGTCGGTTCGCGGACGCGTATCGGGAATTCCGGATGTATGGCTAAGTATGTGATGCAGGGTTATTCGATTATAAAAACCGGCTTTGTATTCGGGAAAAAACTTTTTAAGGCTGTCGTTCAACGATAGTAATCCGCGTTGGGCAAGCTGTAAAATTGCAACAGCCGAAAACTGTTTTGATACCGATGCGATGCAAAAATTTGTTTCGGGAGTTATGGGCATTTTTGTTTGCATATCTGCAATTCCATAACATTTTTCAAAAATAACGCTGTCGCCTTTCATAACAAGTATGGCGGCTCCCGGCTCGTTACTGTCGGAATAAACAGATGAAAATAAAGAATCGACTTTACTGTAAAAATCGGATTTGTTTTCCCTGCTTTGTTTACATGAAATCATTGCTGTAAAAAGTAAAACTGTTGTAAAATTAATAATAGTATGCGTTTTCATTTTCGTTTTCGTTTTATTAAATGTTTTATGTTTTTCAAATCTATTTTTTCTTTCCGTATAACAAAACAGATGTATGCAAGAATAAGTACGGAATTTATCGCAAAGTTAAACAAACCGTCCGGCGTTGCAATAATTCGCGACAGAGCAAACAGCGCAATTCCGAAAACAATATAAATTGCAACGGTTTTCCAGTCATAAGGAATAAACCAGTATTTTTTGCAAAGTTTCCAGCTGATGATTATCATCGCCAGATACGACAAAAAGTGTCCGCAGGCAGCTGCATAATATCCAAAATAAGGCATGAATACGGCATTTATAACTATGGTTGCAAGTAATCCCGAAAGCGTAATATTTACGGCAAATTTTGTATGTCCCGATATTTTATACCACATCGATAAATTAAAATTAATTCCAAGCAAAATATTTGCCAAAAGCATAATCGGCACAACTCCAATGCCAACCCGAAAAGCGTTGCCTATAAACAATTTGAATATGTCAAGATAAAGAGCGACAAAAAGGAAAATGAAAACGCAGAAAATAACAAAATATTTCATTACATCCGCATATATCTGTTTTTGACTGTCTTTATTGCTTTGATTGAAAAAGAAAGGCTCGGCGGCAAAACGAAACATTTGAACGAACAGAGTCATAAGCACAGCCAGTTTTACGTTTGCGCTGAATATTCCTACCAAATTGCTGCCCGATTCGCCTTCGGGCGAAAAAAATCTGAATAAAATACGGTCGGTAACATCGTTCAAAACTCCGGGCAACTGCGAAAGCGCAACAGGAAGTGCATATATCATCATTTGTTTCCACAGAGCGGGAGAGAAGTTGAATTTTGTTTTCAACAATACGGGTAAAAAAAGTATTAACGAAACGATACAGCTTCCGAGAATTGCAAATAAAATATAGCCCCCATCGGGAACAGGAGAAAGAAATTTCAGCAAAAACGAATCCGGATGCGCCGTTGCATAAGCAGGAAATCCCAAAAAAAGAACAAGATTAAGAGATGTTTCCGATAATATTTTAATTATTTTCAAAATGCCGAATTTTAATGCTTTTTGCTGATAGCGCAACCGTGCAAAAATTACCGAAGTAAAACTGTCGATTGCCAGAATTGCCGCCGAACACCAAATAAATTCCCCGTGCCCGGCGTATCCCAAAATATTTGCAATATTGCCGGAAAATATAATGCCTGACACAAGTACAGCCAGCGAAACGGATGCCAGAAATACAAGAATGGTAGAAAAAACCTTATTTGGATTGTTCCCGTCTTTGTTTGCAAAGCGAAAAAACGTTGTTTCCATGCCGAACGAAAAAAGCGCTTGCAGTATGGCGATATATGAAATAATTTCCGAATAAACGCCGAAAGCATCCGTATCAATCACACGCGTATAAAGCGGCACAAAGAAGAAGTTTATAATACGCGCAACTATTGTTGTCATACCGTAAATCGCCGTTTCGCCGGCAAGCTTTTTTATGCTTCCCATTTGATATTTATATATTGGGTGATTGATTCAAATGTTTAAAAATCTAATTGCAAAATTAGCATAAAATCTTCAATTACACACAAACAAATAAAAATGTTTTTCAAAATTTGCACGGGAAAATACAACAGTTTTATATACTTTGCTGTATTTTTATGGGAATTAACACTTTTGCAAGATGTTATTCCCTAAAATAATATTAAAATTCTAATATCTTTTTAAAAGCATCATCGTGATTAAATAAGTATTCTTCATCATAAAGTTCTTTTGTCCAATTTTCTCGGAAAATTACTTTTTCTACCGTTAATTCTATGGGTATTTCATTGTATCGTGGTAATAATCTGCTATATTTTCTGAATCTGAATATATGCCTTCAATTACACTTCCTAATCTGAAAATTAATTTGGACAAAGGAAGTGAAAAAACAAATGGATTAAGACCTTCGCCTCCAATATTACCAATAGGCTGTCCGATACTGATAAGTCTATCCATTTTGTTGCAAACAGAAATAAACGCTTTTGCCGAAGAATAACATCTTTCATCTGCAATTACATAAATATTCCCCGAATATGCGACAGTATTTTGAGACGATATTATTGTATCAAACTCGTCATTATATTTATAAAAAAACGTATCACGATTGACAGTTACATTGTTGTCGTTTATTAATGGCAAAGAATCGCCTCGTATTTCATGTAAATAAGGTGTAACTACAGGCGTTTTTCTGAAAAGTATTTTTGTTTTCCAGATAACAGGTTTATCAATAATTGCCGACAAAACATTACGCCATACATCATCGTTGCCGCCGCCATTACCGCGAATATCTACAACGACTTTGTTTATTATTTGATTTCTGAAATTGCCGATTTTGTCGTTGTAAAAAGGTATCAATTCGGTTTTCATATCTGGAACACGAATATATAATATATTGGCGGTTTTAAAATAAAGAACTTTTGGCGTTTCGGAGTCCGTATTAATTCGGCCTCTATAATAAAGATATGTTTCTCCGGAAATCAGATTTATATCTTTAATTTCTCCATTCGGTATCTCGACTGTAACTGTCGTTATTTTATCCTTTTGTGTATCTACATAAACAGCAGGAGTATATAATTTTTTGCGAACAGCATCCCATCGTAGCGGACTACCTAATGTTTCTCCAATTTTTATCACATAAGAATCAATATCCATGCCGTTTATTTGCAAAACTTTTGAGCCTTTCTCAAAAAACACTGCTTCATCTTCATCATCAGTAGTAAGATTTTGAACAAAATAATAACTTCCGTTTATATATTTCACTCCCATAAGTTGACTTTTGCTAAATTTCCATTCTTTAGACATTAACAATTTTGATACTATTTTGGCTGTATCTGTAATGTAACTGTTATCTGATTCACAAAAACTACAGCCCGACATAAGATGATTGTGTTCATCCTGAGCAAGATGCAAAGCAAACCGGACTAATTTATAATATGAAGAAAAATCGGTTATTGTATCAATCTGAGTTCGTAACTGTTTAATTTTTTCGAGAATATCTATTCCTGTAACTTGCCTGCGAATCTCAAGTTGAGGATCGGCATCTCTAATAAAACATATTAAAGCACCCGTTGTGCATTTAGAAAAAAATAAAAAAAAGATTGTTCATTTGACAAAAATGTCGTATATTTGCATGATTATAAGATAATTAAATACAATGAACAATCTGCTGCAAAATTACAAAATTAT
>JAISOH010000093.1 GCA_031275825.1 Prevotellaceae bacterium
CTTTCGGGCAGTTCGCCGAGCGTTTTTAACGTCTTGCGCAGAATATCCGACAACAAATGTATCCATTCGCTGCATTGAGGCTGAGTCATATCAGGGCAACTGCTGTGATACTCCTGCAAAGGATTGTTTTTCAGGCAGGACAATATAAACAGCAGTTTGTCCTCAATCTGCGACAGTTTGCCTGTTTTGCGACCGCAGGATATGCGCTAGCGCACCTTCCCTTTAAGAGTGTAATGCGAGTAGTACTTGTCCCAATGGTTTTTGAATGTGGGAAATAAGACCTCAAATTCCATTACTGTCAGACTTGTTAAACTCAATACGCAAACTGCATTTTTTCTGATTTTATCGTATCTTATTTTATATTTTTTACATAATATCTAAAAACGCATTATACAACTATTTAATATAAACTCTAATGGAAAAATATTATTGCTCATTTATCGTTACTTTTTGGCATACATTTACAATTACAATAAAATCTCAATTTGATGATTAAATCTGGAAACGCATAAAAAACACAAAAAACAATGGTTTTTTCCAAATTATTTGTACCTTTGCAGCCTCAAATGCGGGCATGGCGTAATTGGTAGCCGCGCCAGACTTAGGATCTGGTGCCGTAAGGCGTGGGGGTTCGAGTCCCTTTGCCCGCACAAAAATGGAAGCAGAAAATAATAAACCCAACTTTCATTTTTTTCATAAAAATCAATAATAAACAAAACAAATTATGAATATCATAAAACAGGATATTGATGGAAACGGCGCTTTGCTTAAAGTGCAAATAATAAAAACCGATTACGAAGAAGCTGTTAAAAAATCATTAAACGCTTATCGGCGTAAAGCCGAAATCAAGGGATTTCGTCCGGGAATGGCGCCAATGTCGCTGATTCAAAAAATTTACGGACATTCGATTTTGATTGATGAAATAGAAAAATTAATTTCAGAATCGCTTGAAAAATATATTGAATCTGAAAATCTGGAAATAATGAGAGAACCCATACCTTGTTATGAAGAACAAAAACAGATAGATTTTGATAATCAAATTGATTTTGAATTTATTTATGAAATAGGCTATGCTCCGAAATATGAACTGAAAATAGATAAAACCATAAAAGTTCCTTTTTATAATATCAGCATAAACAACTCGGACATAAGCAAAAGGGTTGATCATATTCGTCAAGAGTACGGAATATTGGACGATGCAGAAATAATAGACGAAAAAAGTATAATTACAATTGATATTAATCAGGATTGTGAAAATGCATTAAAAACAGAAAACGCATTTGTTAATTTACGATTGATTGAAAATAAAGAGCGTTTTTTAGGCTTAAAACCCGGCGATACAATTAAGGTTGATATAAATGAAATTTATGTAAAAGATGAAGATAAGGCAAACTTGTTGAAAATAAAAAAAGGAAAATTAAAAACAATAAATCCCAAATTTAATTTTACCGTAAAAACAATAATGTCCATTAAAAAAGCAGATGTAAATCAAGATCTTTTTGATGCGGTTTATGGCAAAGACACAGTAAAAAACGAAGAAGAATTTTTGCAAAAAGTAACCGGTGAAATCGCAAAAATTTATGAAGAAGAAAGCAATTACAAATTTTCGATAGATGTATCTAAAGAACTTATAAAAAAAGCAGAATTAAAACTTCCTGAAGCATTTTTGAAAAAATGGCTTTCGCTTGCCAGCGACAACAAACTTACAAAAGAATATTTAGACCGCAATTTTAATTTTTTTATAGAAGACATGAGCTGGGAAATCATTCGCAACAATATTATAAAAGAAAACGATATAAAAATTGAAGATGATGAAATTCAAACTATGGCAAAACAAATAGCCCGACAGCGATTTATGCAATATGGACTGCCAAATGCATCCGACCATCAAATAGAACTGCTTGCAAAAGAAATTATCAGCAACGATAAACAGAACAGCAACATTATCCAGAAAATTATTGACAATAAAGTTTCTAAATACTTAAAAACAGCAGTGCAACTTGACGAAAAAAACATAAACATCGACGATTTCAATAAACTGCTTGAAAATAAAATGCTGTAATTGACCTTACAAAATAATTAATAGCAGAATTTTATTTCAACAAAAAAATGAAAAAATTATATTTTTTATTCAAATATTAAAAAAAAATATACCTTTGCAGTCCGAAATAAAAAGGAGGTGTGTTGTGCAATGATAATAATTCCCATAAAAGAAGGCGAAAATATCGAAAGAGCATTAAAGAAATTCAAACGTAAATTCGATAAGACAGGCGTTGTCAGAGAACTGCGCTCGCGTCAAACCTTTGTCAAAAAATCTGTACGACGTAGAGATGAAATTAAACATGCCGTTTATATTCAGCAATTACAACAAACAGAAAATTAGGCATGTAAAAATATTTAACAATTAAAAGAGTGAATTTTTTGGCAAATTCACTCTTTTGTTGTATATTTGGGCTATGTTAGATATGTATTTGAAATATTTAGAATCCGAAAAACGCTGTTCCACTAAAACTGTGGACGCATACAAGTCCGACCTGCATGGCTTTTTTGATGACATGGATTTTGACGCATCGGCGGAAAATATCAGCGAAATAAAACAGTTGGAAATTCGTAGCTGGGTGCTTATGTTAATGGAAAAAAAAAACAGCCCGCGAACGATAAACCGTAAATTATCGGCATTAAATGGATTTTTTAAATATATGATTCGCGAAAAAATAATTGATTCAAATCCGATAAACAAAATAACATATCCGAAAGAAAAAAAGCGTCTTCCCATATTTTTAGAGGAGAAGCAATTAAATAATTATCTTGATGTTACAGAAGATGTAGAAGACAGTTATTTTGCAATACGCAACCAAACCATAATTGAACTGCTTTATGCAACAGGAATACGGCGCGAAGAACTTATGAATATTAAAATCAATGACATATTCGACAATTACATAAAAGTAACGGGAAAAGGCAGAAAAGAACGTTTAATACCTTTGACTGATAATCTCAAAATATGGTTGCAGCGATTGATAAGCAGGCGCAAAGAACTGATTGCCAAAGATAACAGCGAATATGTTTTTTTGACCGACAAAGGAGGAAAAACATATCCGAATTTTATTTACAGAATTATTAAAAACAAACTTACAACAGCAGGGTTTACAGGAAAAAAAAGCCCGCACGTGTTGCGTCATACCTTTGCAACGCACATGCTAAACAACGGAGCAGATTTAAATTCTATAAAAACAGTACTGGGACATTCAAGCCTTGCTACCACGCAAATTTATACGCATACAACTTTTGAAAATTTGAAACGCATACACAACAAAACGCATCCGCGAAAATAAATTATATTACAGATTAAAAGATAATTAATTGCAAATAAAATGCCAAAATAAATATTATTGAAAAATATAAACAGGGATGTAAAAATCCTGACAGTAAAAAAATGTTTAACATTATAAATGATAAAGACATGAAAGTATTAATTCAATCAATTAAATTCGATGCAGACAAGAAACTGCTTGATTTCGTAACAAAAAAAGTAGAAAAATTAGACAGATTTTTTGACGGAATCGTAAACTACAACGTTATGTTGAAAATGGGAAATTCAACAGAACCCGAAAACAAAAAAGTTGAAATCAGAGTAGCCATACCCGGCAACGATTTGTTTGCCGAACGAAAATGCAAAACATTTGAAGAAGCTACCCGGCAATGCGTAGAAGCATTGAAACAACAAATAAAAAAAGCAAAAGAAAAGATGCGAAACGAATAAAGAACAGTAGCTTAAAAAGTTGATTAAATGTTAGCGGCTGTCTCAAAATATACTTTTGAGACAGCCGCTATTTTTGCTAAAAAAATTAGCCTGCTTGCAGAATATTTTGCATTTTTTTGTGTGATATTCAAAGAAATAATTGTTATATAAAACCGGTTTTAAGAATTACAACCCAGGTCAAATTACTTTGTTTCCTGTGAGTTTTTTAGACAGTAAAATTTCACAGGATTCGCCTGTTTGACTCGTCAGTCAAATCGTTGATAATCTCGATATTAACAAGGTTATTGATACATAGA
>JAISOH010000128.1 GCA_031275825.1 Prevotellaceae bacterium
TAAGCAAAGATAACAAAATTTTTTAAATAACAGGAATACAATATATTTTTAAAATTTGTAAAAAAACCGCTTATCATGTTGATATGCCTGCATTTGCTTTGTCTCATAATATATATTATTGGACAAGGTTAATATTTATATTATTGTAAAACAAAAATTATTATGAAGAAAATTCTAATGTTTTTTATTACCTGCCTGCTTGTAAGCGTTTCGGCATTTGCCCAAACAAAAACGGTAACAGGTAAAATCATCGGCAGCGATGATAATCTCGGACTTCCCGCATCCGTACAGATTAAGGGAACAGATAAAGGCACTTCAGCCGACATCGAGGGTAATTATTCTATTGCCGTTGACAAAGGTCAGACTTTGATTATTTCGGCAATAGGCTATACCACTCAGGAAATTGCGGTTGGAGATGCTAATGTAATTGATGTTACACTGCAGGCAGAAGCAACTCAGCTCAACGAAGCGGTTGTAACGGCTCTGGGTATAAGGCGCGAAAAGAAAGCGCTGGGATATTCGGTACAGGATATAAAAGGCGAATCATTGGTCGAAAATCGCACAGCAAATGTTATAACGTCTCTTTCGGGAAAAGTTGCAGGTATGAATATCACGGCAACAGCTGTTCCCGGAGGCTCAAACCGTATTGTTATCCGCGGCAACAGCTCTCTCAACGGAAACAATATGCCTTTAATTGTCATTGACGGAGTTCCTTTTGACAATTCTCAAGGAGTAGATGGAACAGAAGCGGTAGCATGGGGAGCTGGATTTACCGACTGGGGAGATGGATTATCAATGTTGAATGCGGATGACATAGAATCGGTATCGACACTGAAAGGACCTTCGGCAGCTGCTCTTTACGGTACGCGCGGCGCTAACGGCGTTTTGCTGATTACGACCAAAAAGGGAAAAACGGGCGATAAAGCGACAGTAACTTACAATACTAATTTGACGTTTGAAAACGTAATGATTCAACCGGAATTGCAGAATGAATACGGGCAGGGAGCAAACGGCGTTTATGTAAATACTTCTCGAAATTCATGGGGACCGGCTATGGGAACGGTAGTTACAGACTGGACAGGACAGACACGTCCTCTAACTGCAAAAAACAATAATTATTCTGACTTTATGAATACCGGAATTGCATGGACAAACTCTTTTGATATTTCTCAAGCAAAAGATAAAATAAATTATCGTATCGGCGCTTCTCATTCTCTACGGAACGGAGTTATACCTAACAACAAATTTAAAAATACCAATGTAACGGCGCGCATAAGTTCTGAAATTCTTCCAAAATTAACTTTGGATGCCAAAATTACATATACAAATCAAAAGGGACAGAATCGTCCGGAATTTTCGGCATCAGGTTTCAATCCCATATTTCCATTGATTTATACTCCGCGCAGTATAGATTTGCACGAATTAAAACCATTGTTTAATGAAAAAGGAAATATTACAGACTGGTATCCGTGGGCAGCAAACACCCCTCCTCTGACTGTTGTCAATAATCCTTACGTAATAGCAAACTTATTGGGAAACGATGATAAAACAAACAGGGTTACCGGTTATGCAGCCCTGAAATACGATTTTACAGACTGGTTGGATTTGACCGCTCGTTACGGTATTGATACTTACGATAAAAATATGGATAAATGGTATCGTCATAATTTGGTGTCTTCGGGTACTTACGTAAACGGACGTTTTCATGTATATACTCAAAATTTTACCGAAGCAAATGCGGATTTTCTGTTATCAGCTCATAAAAACAACATTTTTGATTCAAAATTCTCTGTTGAAGCAAGTTTTGGCGGAAATATAATGCACCGAACATACCGTTCGACAACTCAACTTGCTATCGGATTAAACATTCCCGAACTGTATGCAATAAGCAATGCCATGCAGAGCGAATCATCAAACTATCAATCAAAAAAAGAAATTCAGTCTGTTTACGGATTTGCGCGCTTGGCTTATAACGATTATGTATTTTTGGATGTAACCGCACGTAACGACTGGTCGTCAACCCTTCCATCAGATGCATGGTCATTTTTCTATCCATCGGCATCGTTAAGCTGGGTTATTACCGATATGTTGAAAAAATTAGATGTAAATACCCCAACATGGTTGCAGTATGCAAAATTACGCGTATCTTATGCCGAAGCCGGAAGCGATACCGACCCGTATCAGTTACAGGATATACTTGGAACAGTTGCAAATATGACCGGCGGAAATATGGGAACATATTTGCCATCAACCAAACCCAATGCGCATTTGAAACCTGAAATTAATAAATCGTGGGAATTTGGTATTGAAGGAAGATTTTTTAACGGAAGATTTGGTTTTGACCTTACTTATTATAATGCAAAAACATACAATCAAATTATAGCCTTACCCGTTTCAATAACAACAGGATACTCTGCAAGAATGGTCAATGCCGGACGTATTGACAATAAAGGATGGGAAATACAATTGACAGGTGCGCCTGTGAAAACAAAAAATTGGAATTGGAACTTAGGCGTAAACTTTGCAAAAAACAAATCTTTGGTTGCCGAATTGGTTGAAAGTTTCGATACTTATGTATTAGCCCAGCCTATGGGACAAAACATAAGAATTGTTGCAAAAGTTGGAGAACCTTACGGACAAATATATACAAACGATTTTAAATATGATGACAAAGGCAACAGACTTGTTGGAAACGATGGCAAGTTTATTGTTGACGGAACTTTACGCAACAAAGGAAATATGAATCCCGACTGGACTGCCGGCATATCATCAAACCTTACATGGAAAAATTTTTCATTCGGATTTTTGATTGATATACGCAAAGGCGGCGATATATATCTTCAATCAATGATGCGCCTGCAATCAAACGGGCAAACAGAAGAAACGGTTGCAGGACGCGCCGAATATTATGCAACAGGAAAAGGGCTTATATCGCAAGGTATAAATGAAAATACAAAACTGCCGAATACGGTTGAATTAGACCCGACTGCATATTGGGGGCAATTTTATGGAAACATAGGAAATTATATTTATGACGCAACAAATATTCGAGTACGCGAAGTGAGTTTAGGATATAAATTCCCTGAAAAATGGTTTGACAAAACGCCAATAAACAGCATGAAATTAAGCATTGTCGGAAATAATCTGTTCTTTATTTATAATGCACTTCCGGGATTTGACCCTGAATGTACCTATTCCACAGGAAATGCGCAAGGTATTGAAACTGCCTCACTGCCATCTACTCGAACAATAGGATTTAACTTAAACATAGTATTTTAATTAATCAAAAAGACAATAAAATGAAAAAAATATTAAACTCAATTTTAACAGTTATCGGGCTTGTTACTCTTGCAGGCTGTACAGATAACTTTGTAAGTCTGAATATAAATCCTAATGGACCGACACCGGATATTGCCGATCCAAAATTTCAATTTCTTTATTCTGTAAGCCGTTCAAACTTATATGCAAACCAGTGGCAGAATGGCGACCAAATGACCGTATGCCATTTTTGCGAATATGCTGCAAACGATGGATTATCTGCTTCGGATTACAGCATGGATGCACGTTACATACAGGGTATATGGGATTTAACATACGTTGCTCTGGCAAATTTTAATGCAATTATTCGCAGCTATGAAAATGACCCGTTGCATGTAAATGTAGTAAATATGTCTAAAATATGGAAATGCTGGCTAATGCTTCGCCTTACCGATTATTTGGGCGATATTCCCTATTCGGAAGCAGGAAATGCAGATGGCACAAATCCAAAATACGACTTACAAAAGGATATATATTACAACATGTTTGAAGAGTTGGCTGACGCCCAATCAAAATTAGACCCGAATGCAGACAAACTCGGTTCGTATGATTTAATATACGGCGGAGATGTTGCCAAATGGAAAAAATTTGCAAATTCATTACGCCTGCGCATGGCTTTACGCATTGCAAAAGTTGATAATTCAAAAGCCAAAACCGAAGCCGCCAATGCTATTGCTGCCGGCGTTATGACATCGCGCGATGATGATGCCTTAATTGCCATGGGTTCCTCATCTGTGGAAACAAATTCGCAAAATCCAATATACTATCACAGAAATTCATCTGTTATTCACATGTCAACAGCGTATTATCGAATAGTTGAAAATCTTGGAGGGCAAGACTGGCCTGATATTTCCGACCAAAATGCAAATCCCTGTATTACCGATCATATTTTAAATGCAGAACGTCATCCCGCAAAAGTTGACCCTCGCTCTCCCATTCACTTTGAACCGTCGGGAACAAAAGAAACCGTTACAACCGATACATTAAACAGAAATTGGGCAGGTACCGATCCTGGCAATGTATCTTCGGCAGTAGGAGGCGCAATGATAACAGGTCAATTTGTTAATGACTATGCGCAGATAGGAGAATGGTTTTATAAAAATCCAGAACGCGGAGTTCCCGTTCTGGAATACAGCGAAGTTTGTTTTTTACAGGCAATAGCCATAGAAACAGGAATTTTGACATCAGGCAATGCGCAAAATTTATATGAAGAAGGCATAACGGCAAATATGCAGAAATTCGGTATTCCGACATCTAAAATAACAGCATACCTCAATTCCGAAGATGCAAATTATTACGGAACAACCGTTAAATACAGTCATACGGTAGGAACTGCCAACACCTTACTGGATAAAATCATTACGCAAAAATGGATTGCGCATTTTGTTGAAGGTTCATTTGAAGCATGGGCTGACCATCGCTTGTATCATAAACCTACATTAATGCCGTTTGCAAATGTAAATTCAAGCGTATTTATAATGAATCCGGACGATAAAATAAATAATGCGCCGAATGCATATATTAAACGCGGTTATTATCCGGCAACAGAACAAACCCTAAATGCCCAAAATTATAAAACGGCTATCGACCGTATGGGTTCAAACAGCATACAAAACAATGTTTGGTGGGATGTTGATTAATTAATAAAATCACTAACTTTGTAAAAAATTGAATTGCTCGGCAGTTTTTGTGTCGGGCAATTCTTTCAAAAAAATAAAATTGATATTATGAAATTATTATTAAAATGTTTTGGCATATTATTAGCATCTTCAATGATTTTAATATCCTGTAATAAACGGCAAACAAATGAAAATACAAAAGTATGGGCTTGGTTTTCAGGCACACTGGCATCAACGCAAACAGATTCTGTATCCGAAGAACAGATTGAACATTATTTTGCAAAAGCAAAAGAAGCAGGCATTGATGCAATAATTCTTGAAGTACACGGAGGATATCCCAAAGTTGATTCAACAGATACTGTTGATTTTATTGATTATGAAGCGATAAATATTATCAATAAAACAATGCCTTATGCAAAAAAATACGGAATAGAACTTCATGCATGGCTTTGGACGACAAATCGCTGCGAAAAAAATTTGCGTGCCGCACATCCCGACTGGTATCAGGTAAATGCCGAAGGAAATTCGTGTTTAGACATAAAACTTTATAATCGCGAGCATTATCGCTGGCTGTGTCCGTCTCGTCCCGAAGTGCTGGAATATCTGAAAAACAGGGTTGCCGAGTTGGCAAAAATCGATGGTATTGCAGGCGTTCATCTTGACTTTATTCGCTATCCCGATGCCATATTGCCTTACGGGTTACACGAATCGCGAGGAGTTGTTCAGGATAAGGTATATCCATTGTGGGACCATTGCTATTGCGATGTTTGCCGTTCAAATTTCAAAGCGCAAACAGGAATTGACCCAATTACGATGGACAATCCAACCGAAAACACCGAATGGATGCAATATCGCTGGAATACGATTGTTGAATTAACAAACGCTCTTGCTCGGGAAATTCATCGATACGGAAAAATTGCAACTGCAGCTGTTTTTGCTTCTCCATCCGAATCACGGAAACTTGTACGTCAGGATTGGACGAAATTTGTTGAGTTGGATATTATTTTTCCAATGATATATCATAAGTTTTATAACGCCGAAGACGCATGGATTGAAACGGCAACGCGCGAAGGCTTCAACGAAATGAAAACGAATAACTGTAATGGATATTTGTGTTCAGGATTGTTTGTAGCTCACGTTCCTGTTGACAGAATTGATGAAATGATTGCTTATGCGGCAAACGGCGGTTCAAAAGGTATATGTTTTTTTTCGCTTGAAGGGATTAACAAAACTCCGAATTATTGGGAAAAATTGAAAGAATCAATATCAAAGTATAAAAAACAGTAAAATATTTGTACAAACAATACTGATATCACAAATGCAAAGACAATCGGTTTTGTTGTAAATTGCGAGTATTCAATAAATTATTGAAATAAAAACAGGACTTTTCCGTACTTTCATGGAAAAGCCCTGTTTTGTACCTCGGGCGGGAATATTTTTAATTTAATAAAGTACATATTATTAATGCTTTAATATTTATATTTAGAAGTTTATATCTGTATTTACTGTATTTTAGAAGCTATTTAAATTCAACAAAAAACAATATAATTAATTTAATTTCAATTTGTTAGTTGATATTTATTTTGTGTTTTTGTGATTATTAGCAACATGATTTACAAAGCGATGAACAAAACA
>JAISOH010000186.1 GCA_031275825.1 Prevotellaceae bacterium
AATACGTTCTCGAACAGGGCTGGATTGACCGTGACAAAATCGCCATCTACGGCGGAAGTCACGGAGGATATGCCACGCTTATGGGACTGATTAAAACTCCCGATCTGTATGCCTGCGGCATTGATTATGTGGGCGTTTCAAACATTTTTACCTTTTTCAAATCTTTCCCCGAATACTGGAAACCTTTTACCGAAATGGTAAAAGAAATATGGTATGACCTGGACAATCCCGAAGAGGCTGAAATAGCCAGAGAAGTATCGCCGGTATATCAGATTGACAGGATAACAAAACCGCTGTTTGTCGTTCAGGGGGCCAACGATCCTCGCGTAAATATCAACGAATCCGACCAGATAGTAGTGAAGCTGCGCGAAAAGGGTTTTGACGTGCCTTACATGGTCAAATACAACGAGGGACACGGCTACGGACACGAAGAAAATTCATTGCAGATGTATAAATGCATGATGGGTTTCTTTGCTAAAAACTTTAATAAATAGAAATCAGTTACTGAATATCTTTACAGTTTTAGAAATTAAGACTGTAAAAAAAATTGGTTTTTCGTCTTTGCTTTACTGCTACATTTAGTGGTTTGTAATGACGAAACCAATTTTTTTTTTGACATCTTGTCTCATTAATGTATAGTTTATATATCGAAATTACAGAAATGTAACTCGTCTGTTGAATAAAATTTATACCTTTGTTTTATGATTGAATATAAAAAATTTATACTGAAAAACGGATTAACATTACTGACGCACCGCGACAAGTCGAGTCCTCTTGCTGTGGTTAATCTGCTTTACAAAGTTGGCGCGCGCGACGAAAATCCCGAAAAAACAGGTTTTGCTCATTTGTTTGAACATTTGATGTTTAGCGGTTCAAAAAATGTAAAATCATTTGATGGCGAGTTGCAAATTGCAGGCGGTGAAAATAATGCCTTTACATGCAACGATTATACAAATTACTACATAAGCTTGCCGAAAGAAAATATTGAAACAGCGCTTTGGATTGAATCCGACAGAATGTTACATCTTGATATTACGCAACAAAATATTGATATTCAGCGCAGTGTTGTTATCGAAGAATTTAATCAGCGATATTTGAATCAACCTTATGGCGATGTTTGGCTGCTACTGCGACCGCTGGCATACAAAGTTCATCCTTACAGATGGGCAACCATAGGCAAAAGCGTTGAACATATAAAAAATGCAACGCTCGATGATGTAAAACATTTTTTTGATTTGTATTATTCTCCAAACAACGCCATTATCAGCATAGTAGCAGATATTGAACACGAAAAAATTTGCGAACTTGTTGAAAAATGGTTTGGAGAAATTCCCTGCAAACCGCATGTTCGGCGAATGCTTCCTGAAGAGCCGCAACAAACAGAATTGCGTACGCTTGAGGTTGAACGTAATGTTCCGTTAACATGTTTGTATAAAGCGTATAAAATGTGTAATCGTGAAAATGCGGATTATTATGTTTGCGATTTTCTTACCGATATGCTTTCGGGCGGAAAATCATCGCGATTATATCAAAATTTGATTAAAAACACAAATTTATTTGCAGGCGCAAATGCGTTTATTTCAGGCGATATTGACGAAGGATTATTAATCATATCTGCCCGTCTGCTTCCCTGTGCCGATATAAAAAAAGCAGAAACCAAAATTGATAACGAAATCGAAAAGATGCAAACAGCAAGCGCCTGCGAATACGAACTTGAAAAAGTTAAAAACAAGGCGGAAGCATCTCAAATATATTCCGAAACAAATATTTTGAATAAGGCAATGATGCTTGCCTATTATGAAATGCTCGGCAATATTGATTTGATAAACAGCGAACTCAAATATTACAAGGCAATTACGGCTGAAGATATTATGCGAGTATCAAAAAATGTATTTGCAGATGAACGATGTTCCACACTTTATTATAAAAGCGCCGTATCAAAATAACATTTTGAACTGTACGGCAATTTTGGCAGATAACCGGTATTTTATGTGTTTTATTTTAAATTTATCATGTTAATACATTTCCACAAACTGCGTATTGACTTGGGAGATACAAAAGGCTCTGTTTTTGTTGTAATTGCATATATCAGGTTTTTCAGTTCGTTTCGTTCGATAAACGGAATTTCGTCGAGCGTAAAAAGTTCTTTTACAGGCTCTGCTATTGATGTTTTGTAAACAAGATTATGCCATTCCCGTTTGCGCAAATCAATAAGTGCCATGTTTTTCTCGGCAACAACAGTCAGTTCGTAACTGTCGTAAAATGCACACGGATTGGCTTTTATGCTTGCGTTTATGCCGTTAAGAAACTCAAAATTCATTTGCTGTAATTCGGACTTTCTGACAAAAAGAGGTAATTTTTTGTTGTGTATCACTACAGCCTCACTGTCGGCAATCTTAATCACTGCAAGTATTTCGGGAATTATATCAACTGCCGCCCGTTGATGATTATAATCTACGTTTTTGTCGAAATTTATGTAACGAATATTTTTATATGTTTCTGTGATTTCGCGAATTCCCCAATAATACAGTTTGGGCATTGATACCTGCACCGTAACTTCGGCTTCATCAACAAAATTGCATAATGAAACTATCGTATCGTTCAAAATACAGGTATAATCGTCAATCAAAACATGTTTCAAATTACGTACGGCATCGATAATAAGCCTGCGCTGTATTTTTTCGCCGCAAAAAATAATTATATCCGACAAATCAAGCATATCCCGATAATTTTCAAAACGATGTTCGGCATAATTTTCAAAAGAATTGTCATCTTTTGGAAAATATGCACCGCTAAACGACAAGCTGTCAAGTTTATCGATAGCATTTCGGTATTCTTTTGCATTACCCGAAAAACTTACAAATCCTATATTTAATTTCTTTTCCACAATAAAACAGTTATGAATGTGCAAAGTTGATGATTTTTTTTATTTTTTGCAAATCTGTTTAAAATCGCAATATGCGCAAACATCCTCGTTTTTTGTCTGTTCAAAAGTATTTCCGCATTAAAAATATTTGAAGTTATTTTATTAGCAGGTCAAAAAAATCATATCTTTAATATCAATTTCCCAATTCCAATTGATTTTTCACCAGATTAAAGTATTCTCCCTTATTTGCTACAAGTTGAATATGTGTACCCTGTTCGCATAT
This sequence comes from Prevotellaceae bacterium, assembly GCA_031275825.1. GTDB lineage: Bacteria > Bacteroidota > Bacteroidia > Bacteroidales > UBA932 > JAIRKV01. The sequence continues at coordinate 3,150 of JAISOH010000186.1, forward strand.
TTGTCCGTTTTTCAATACAATAATCCGGTGAGCATTTTTTACTGTCGAAAGTCTGTGAGCAATGATTAACACTGTTTTTCCTACAAAAAATTCCTGCAAATTATCATGAATAATCTTTTCGTTTTCGGCATCAAGAGCGCTTGTTGCTTCATCAAGAAAAATGAATTGAGGATTTTTATAAACAGCGCGAGCAATTAATATTCTTTGGCGCTGTCCGCTGGAAATGCCATTGCCTGCCGCTCCTATCTTTGTATTGTATCTTAACGGTAAACTTTCTATAAAACCCTCAATATTAGCCAGTTTTACAACATGTTTTAATTTTTCCATATCAATATTTTCATCGGAAGTTGCAATATTACGTTCGATTGTATCGGAAAAGATAAAACCGTCCTGCATAACAACACCTGTGTTTTTTCTAAGGTCTGCAGCAGATAAATCATTTATATTTATATCATTATATAATATTGTTCCTTCTATTGGCGGATAAAATTTTAACAAAAGTTTCATCAATGTTGTTTTGCCGCTTCCACTTGCTCCCACTATTGCAGTTATTTTGCCTTCGGGAATATGCAAATCTATGTTTTTTAGCACAAAAGGAGAATGAGGTCCCTCATACTGAAACGAAACATTTTCAATAAAAATGCCTTTATTTTGATGAGATGACGATGTTGAGCCGTGCAAATTTTCAAATTTCAAATTCATTTGCCCTTCTTTTTCCTCTTCGTCGTGATTTTGTACTTCATTGAGGCGTTCGAGGCTAAGTTTAGCATCCTGTAAGCCACGAAAAAACGAAACTAACTGACTGACAGGAGAATTCATTTGTCCAATAATGTACGAAATACCGAGCATTGCGCCAAGCGTAATATTACCTTTGATAACCAAAGTTGCGGCAAAAAAAGTTACAACAATATTTTTCAGTTGGTTTATAAATTCAAATCCGGAAAGTTGTAACTGATCAAGGCGTAAAATGCGAATATTGAGTTTAAATAATCTTTGTTGAATTTCTTCCCACTGCTTACGTTTGTAGTCGGCAAAGTCGTTGAGTTTCATTTCCGTAACACCATTTAAAATTTCATAAATGCTGTCTTGATTGGCACTGCGTTCCTGAAATCGAAAATAATCAAGTAATTTACGTTTTCGTAACCAAAATATACTCCAAAATATTGATATAACGGTTAATGTAAGATAAACAACTAATATTTGTATATCATAATACCACAGTACGCCAAAAAATACCAAAAAGGTAAGCATGGAAAAAAAGGTTGTCAAGCCTTGCGAAGTAAGAAAATTCTCAATTCTTTCGTTATCCTGAATACGCTGCCGAAAATCACCTGTCATTTTGGTATCAAAGAATTTAATCGGAAGTTTTAGCAATTTTTTCAAGAAATCCGAAATTATTCTTATACTCAGTTTCGTACCTGTAAAAAGCATTAGCCAGTTTCGAATGATTTCGAAAGTAATTGCACCAAAAAATAATGTAAGTTGAGCCAAAAGAATAAGAGTAACAATATTTATATTTTTTGCATTAACACCTTTGTCGATAAGGTTTTGAGTAAGAAAAGGGAAAACTAAAGTCAGCGCACTGCCCGCCAGCAAAAGCAGGAACATCCATAAAATCTGCCATCTATACGATTTTAGATAGCCAAACATATATCTCATAGAAATTTTAGAGTGTGCGGGAGGCTGCAATTCGTAGAATTTTTCGGTGGGCGAAAGAAACAATGCCACTCCTTTTTCGTCATCCGACAACCACGATTTTGCAAATTTTTCTTTTGAAAGTTTAACCAAACCGTGAGCAGGGTCGGCTATACGGAAACGAAAACGGCTAAACGAAGAATCTGTATCATCATGCCTTTTGCGCCTGCACACCTTTGTGCTTTTAACTTTATAGAGTACTACAAAATGATTCTGATTCCAGTGCAGAATACACGGTAAGGGAGAATCTTCTGCCGACGAACAGAGCGATTGCAATTTTTCTAAGGTGAGTTTGGCGCCAACTGTTTTAAAGCCAATTTTTTGCGCTGCTTCGGTGATGCCAAGCAAACTAACTCCTTCGCGAGTAAGAAATGATTGATGGCGCAGATATTCCACGCTGTAATTTTTGCCATAGACGCTTGCTATCATTGCAAGACAGGCGGGTCCGCAATCCATTTGGTCGTGCTGGGGAATAAACTGCATATTGTAGTATTGTATATATTGTATTGCAATAAATTATTAGTCTTGTTGATAAGTATTAATCGCGGCATCAATGTTTTTCACAACTTCATTGCCTAACTTTGAACAGAGTAAATTAACTCTATTTCTATAATAATCAATTAATTTCAAATTTCCTACTTTTTCTGCAAACAGCGAATTTTGACAAAATGCAAATATCATTAATCCTAATATTTTTTCTTCAATTGAGTGAAAAATATTATCATCATTGGCAATAGATAAAAACAAATGACTATATTTTCCATCTGAAATAACATTCTGGTCTATTTTTTCTTTGTTCTTGAAAACTGTGTCTACTAAATCCATTTTATATCATTTTTTGAGATATATATTGTAATATCATTCTGTCTTGTATGTTATATTTAAAAGTAGGACAACCATCTGCCCCTTTTCTCCATTTTTTAGGACAACTACCATAGCACACGGGAAGAAATTTGCATTTTTTACATTTATTTTTAGTTGATAGAAATTCGTTTTTAAAATTTCTTATTTTAGCGATTTTTTTGTCTTCCGGTTTTGTCTCATTTTTAACATTGCCTTCTATACAATCGTCGTTCTGATATATAGGCGTGTATGCAAATTCATAACAGGGAAAGATATTGCCAAAAGAATCATAATCTTCTGCGTATTTGTCGTTTACCATACAATTTAAAGATTTTCTAATGGGAAGCAATTCTTTATATATTTGTCCATTTTGGTATAATAGAATCAACCATTCTATCTCTTTTTCTGCAAATTCTTTGGTAGTAAGACTAATTTTGTCCGCTCCATTATCTCCCCATTCGATAATGGGGGCAAAAAAGACATTTACTTTGTTAAATATATTATTTGTTTTCAAAAAGTCAATCAAATCAGGAACTTCTTCGTAATTTGTACTGTCTATATTAATTCGTAATATTATTTTAGGTTTATACAAAGAATATATTTCAGAATGAATGACATTACACAGATTGTTAAAAATTATATCAAAACTTCCCTTGCCATCTTTGGTAATTCTCCGTTTATCATGGGTTTCTTTTGGTCCGTCTATTGTTATTTGAATTGACCTGACTTTGCATTTCATTAATATTTCAAAATTTTCAAGTGTCAAAAGCAAACCGTTTGTAATAATATCAGAAGTGTAATTTATGCTGTTTTCTCCGCAAAACTTAAACATATCTTCATAAAATTTGCAAATACAATCAAGCGCCATTAGGGGCTCTCCTCCATACCATGTAATGCATACTGCTTTATAGTTTGGATTTGTAAGAATAATATGTTTTATTCTGCCGAGCATTTTTTGCAGTATTTCATCAGACATTATTACATTGGAGTGAACTTGACCGCAATAATGGCAATCAAGTTGACAGTTGGCTGTCGGCTGAATTGTTGATAAAAGAATGTTGTTATTTTGTAACATTTCATCAAACTGCAAGATAAAACTTGTTTCATCTTCATCTTCACAAACAAGTAATTCCGTTCTTACCAATTCCAATAATTCGTTGAATTTTAAATTACTCCATTCTTTATTTTTTATAAAATCAAATACTTTAGTTGGTATAAGCAACATTTCTCCTGTCTTTGTAGAAAAACAGAGTGACTGTGCAGCATCGGTGGGCAATACTGCTACTACTGCATATTTTGATAATTTGAACATATTTATTTTATTTTACACGTTTTTGTTCATTTGTATTGTCAATTATTTTTACAGCATTGGTATTACTCTTTTTGCCCCACTGAAAATTGTATTGCAGTGAAATTATCACTCCTCGAACCGACCAATCGCTATATCTATATGATTTCAAACCATCTATGTCCATCTCGTTGATGTTATAAAATGTGTTGAAAATATCGTTAAATCTGATGCGTGTCTTTAAATTGTTTTTGTAAAGATTGTAATTAATGCTTATGTCGGTGCGAAATCCCTGTTTTTGTTCCGTAAAATCGGAAATTTGCTTTGAAGTGTAACTTTCATAAGCTGTTACACTAAATTTTGTATTCAATTTGAAACTTTGTGACAGATAAAACCCAAATTTGAAATTTGATTTATTAAATGTGTGATTTTCAACGCTTCCTCTATTCGTTTCCATTCCAATTTGGAATTGACTGTAAAAAATAAGTTTCCCTAAAAGTGTAAAATTATTGTAAATGTAAGCGCCATAGTCAGATGCCTTATAATTAGATGGATACCAAATTGTTTCATTGTTTTCCACTATTTTTACATCCGATGTATAATTGTCGAAATAATTTAAATAAGGCATAATACTTATTAAATCTTTGAATTTATAAGATACTTGAAATGAATTAATTATTTCGTTTTTCAGATTTGGATTGCCTCTAAAAATTGTATTGTAATTGTAGTTGTATTCAAATGGGGTAATTTGGCTGAATACAGGGCGTTGAATTTTTTTTGTATAAGTTAAATCAATGAAATGCAGTTTGTTATCTGTTTTATAACCAATGCTTAATGATGGAAAAAAATCGCCTTCCTTTACAGGTTTGCTCGATATTTTGTTAAATGCTACATCTCTAAAAAAATATTCATATCGTGCGCCTAAAGAAAAGTTGAAATTTGATTTTTCAAAAAGATAAATGGCATAAAGAGCCGTAACATCCTCTTTGAAATCGAATTGCACGTCAGAAATTATATTTTGAAAATTTGTGTTCAGCAACGAATATTTTCCCTCAAAATGAATAAAACGTCCGCCAACTTGTACCTTGTGCTTATCATTGAAATTGTGTTCGTAATCGGAATTGATAATATAAGTTTTGTTTTTTTCGTTGCTTAATACATTCTGATTAAGCGAATTAAATTGTCCATTGTAAGAATCAATTTTATTATTCAGTAAATTTTTCACATCAAAAAAAGAAAAATAAGAACTTAATGTGTTTTTTTTGTTTTTTAACACATGAAAAACACTGGTAATCAAAGCGTTCTTTTTTACATTTTGATTATTAAAAGATATTATCAACGAATCAGGTTTGTTATTCAAATCGTAGAATGAACTTTCTGTTTTTGTTGTACTGCTGTTCTTTGGCAGACTGGAAAAATTTATTGATGCGCCGATTTGATTAAATTTGTTCATTTCGTATGTAAGCGTTGCCGATGCTTCCAACTCCTGACCTGTTCGATTATGGTATTGCTGAAACGATTCAAATACATTTTCAAACATTTGCCAGCCATTTTCGTTCACTTTTCCATTGTCGAAAAAATAGCTGAAGTTACCTTCAAAAGTTAATTTTCCGAAGTTAGCATCCAATTCCACATTGCTGTAATGCGAATATTTACTATTTATCAGTGCCGATGTATAGATATTTGCAGAATAGCCTTTCTTTTCATTTTTTAACAGAACGATATTTATTACCGCATCATAATTTGCCTGATATTTCGCCGAGGGATTGCTCATCACCTCTATCTTATCTATCTGATTCGTTTGTAATTGTGAAACATTAATAGATGTTTCACGTCCGTTAACAAGGTACAATATTCGCGTTTTTCCAAGTATGCTGATTTTGCTACTGTTAACCATTACGCCCGGAATGATGCCTATAATGTCACTGAATTGTGCGTTTTGAAAAACCGGACTGTCATTATTTACAGTAAGTGTTGTAACACCAAAACTGCGAGATAAATTTTTCCTTCGTGCGGTAACCACTGCCTCGTCCAAATTAACAATTTTATTTCCCCACAAATAAAAAGTTTTCTGGCTTCCATCAATTACTGTTTTATCTTCGTAATCTTCAAAATTAGAAGCAGTTATGCTTACATTGTAAATACCTTTCCGTAATTCTGCACCAAGCGCTCCATCTTCATTTGAATAATAGCAAACCGTATCGGCAATAAGAGTGTCGGCAAAGCAAATTTTTGCATCTGCAACGGGTTTAAAATCATCAACCGACAATACTTTGATCTCGGTTTTAATTGATTGAGCCATAGCAAGCGATGACACAAAAATTAAAATATTGAATGTTAAATATTTCATATTCATTTTCATTAAAAAAACTTGGTGCAATAAGAATTTTGCACCAAGTTCATTCAGTTCATTCAATCCAAACCCAGTTTTTGCGTTGCTTGGTAACAACCGCAAGCAAAAGCGCTTCCACCGGTGCATCCGCTGCTCGTGCCGCCAATTCCACCCTTAATTGAGCGAGCAAGATCGCTTGTTAGAACTTCAACTTCTTCAGTTGTAACTATCTGAGGAAGCATTTGATTAAAAAAATCATTTTTTTTCATATAAAATAATTTAAATAATTAATTAATTTTTGTTCCTCTTTTTTTAATTGCGTGGAACAATTCCGGAATTATATAAAAATAAATTTATCATGCTGTAAATTTAATAATTTTATTTTACATACATGTAAATAATTTTAATAAAACTATTGTTAGATTTAGTTAATATAGATAATAATTACAAATTGAAAGTTTATTCTAAATTGTTATTATACTTATAAATAAGGCGAATTTGTTTGTTAATTTTTTTGTATTTCATATTTTACAATTTCATTCATTAATATTTTATTATGAATAATACCAAAAGCCTTATAGATACTGTAAACAAATTATAAGTACACTCTACGAAGCACAAAAATGATTAATTTGATTTTTAACATTTCAGAAAAAAATTGGCAATATTTTTTGCTTTTTACAGGATAATATTCACATTAAGGTAGCAAGTATAATAATTAATTGCTCCTTGAAAATTATTTAAATAATTACAAGTAAGAATTAATGAAAAATATCGCAGTGCTTACGCAACTTTTCTATGGTAAGTTTTGCCGACAGCGTTTCAAAGCCGATTCCTTTTGCTGCTTCCGTAACGCCAAGCAAACTAACTCCTTCGCGAGTAAGAAATGATTGATGGCACAGATATTCCACGCTGTAATTTTTGCCATAGACGCTTGCTATCATTGCAAGACAGGCGGGACCGCAATCCATTTGGTCGTGCTGGGGATAAAAAATTATTTTTTTCATGGTTTACAGTCTGTTCATTTCATCTTTGGCTGCATTTCCGCCGCGATATTGTTTTCTACCATTACTGTTAAAAT
>JAISOH010000015.1 GCA_031275825.1 Prevotellaceae bacterium
TGTCCGCGCCGATTTTGAAAAAGCGCTGCGGCAAGCCGTTAAGGAATATTTGACAAACAACCATCTGGTAAGCGACGAAGACCGCGACGGGCTTGGAATACCCATTCACAAAACCACGCACACGCCGTTTACTCTCGAATTTGACGAAAGCGAGCGCGGCAAAACCTTTACGCAGATAATTAATAATTGAAAAGCGCATTATTGCGGTCTTGACTCGCAATCTCCGAACGGTTGAAAATTGAAAACGGATACAAACAAAAAGAATCACATATCAGACAAATGATAAACAAAAAAATACAAATAATGAAAAAAATAATACTTTTTATAATCGCTCTGTTATTTTATTCTTCCATTACGGCGCAAAGTAAAAACGAACGGCGCATTTATCTTTGGGATGTTTCATTATCGATGAAAGGAAGAGCAAAACAGGCAGACGGAAAACCTACGCCGAATATTTATGACGATGTGGTTAAGGCTTTGTGTGAATCTGTCAATAATTTACTTAACGAAAATACGGAAATAATCGTACTTCCGTTTTATAACGGCATTGATGAATCGGGCAAAACAGGTCCTTTAAAAGCCACAAAGGAAGGTAAAAGTAAAATAACGGACAAGATAAGGAATTATTCAAACAACAAAGTTGATTATACAAACATTTGCGGCGCTGTTACAGATGTAATGAACCATTATCTTGACAGCGATAAAAGAAATATAGTTTTTCTGTTTACCGATGGGCAGCAGGAAATACCGTGGAACAAACCGCTGCCGGATGTTTTGCGTGAATGGAATTTTAAGGCAAGCGCCGATGATTATTTTCTGTATGTTATGCTGACTCAAGATGCTAAAAATGCAGAGATTGTTGAAGTATTCGATTCCATTCCAAATGGAGACGTCATTCAAGATGCGGGAAACTATAACATTATCGACATTGAACCTGTCGGATTTGTTACATACAATATTAAAGACGACAAAGATAAACTGAAAGTTGTTTCCGTGAAACAAAAACAAAGCGATGTATTACCGTCAAATATTCAAATCAGGGTTCAATCAGAAACGCCTTATTTCACAATCAATGAAGTTGCAACTTTAAAAAATAATGAAGTAAAATTCGGAATCAAGTTCAAACAGTCCTTTGATAAACTGCGACACAGTTTGCCCGAAAAATCTGATTATATAATTTACATGGAGTTGGCAAATGCCGATGAAATAAAGGCTCAAACGAAGGGAAGCATAATAAAACTGTATCCTAAAGAAATTAAAATAGAACTGATAAACAAACCCGAAAAAACATTACGAATACATGTTAAAAAATAGAAATTTACCTTTATTAGCGCTTTTGTTAATGCTTGTATCCTGCGGTGAAACAGAAGAAAATCCCAACAGGGTTTTATGGGGAGAAACGAAGTATTACACCAATTTTCTTTTCAAAAAATACGAACCTGTAATTATGGAACAGACACTTGATCTGGACTTTAACGAAGATGCTCAAAAATTCGGCATAAACGATATTGAACTGGAAACGGTAAAAAAAGATGAAAACGGCAGATTTGTTCATGCTGCAGACGTTATCATATACAAAAACGGAAAACAGTGCGTTGATAACATATTAAAAATAAAATCAACCGACAGAAGTATTAAATTGGGAGTCGAATTTGCCTCAAATGCAAAAGAAGGCAATCATACTTTATACATGCGGGTAAAAAACACAGGCGGTTTAGACAGGATTGATGATGTGGATTTATCTTTACCGGATAATGTGATTCTGGTGCATGAATGGGTGATAAAAAAGGATGATGTTTTTAATCCGCTGGCAAAAATACTGTTTTTGATTTTAACTCTAATTGCCATATTACTTGTTATCTGGCGATTTTTTATACGCCAGCATATATTTGAATCGTTCAAAGTAAGAAAACTGTTCATCTTTTATCCCGAATCTCCAATGAAAACGCTGAAAACAAAAGGATGCCATAAAGTAATTTGCACAAATAAAAGACAAAACCAGTCATTTATAAGCAAATTTTTCAAAGGAAAAATTATATTTGAAAAGAATGAATTTTGGACACAGGATATAGAAATAGTTCCCAAGGACAGGAAAACCGTAAGAATACGTTCTCAACGCGGATTTACAGTTATGCCGGGCAGCGCTGTAACAGCAGGCGTTACGGCAGAAATAACAAATATGAATAAAAAAATTATCAAATTACAAATAAATTAAAACGCAATACAAATTATGGCAAAAATTAAATTACGCAGAAGCCTCTATATTGGCTTGGGAGGCACAGGTATGAATGCTATTCTTCATACAAAAAAAATGTTTATGGAAACTTATGGCGAAGTTCCGCCAATGGTAGGTTTTCTTGGTATTGATACCGATGGCAACTCGAATAGCAAACCTATTCAATCTAAATGTGGGCAATGCTCATTACTTCCGAGTGAATACTTTTGGAGTAATATTCCAAATGCCATTCCTTTTTATACAAAAAATAAAGAGCGATTACCATGGATGCCTATTGAAAATGTAGGCTCTATTTCTTCTTTGGATAAAGGCGCAGGACAAATCAGAACCAACGGAAGGCTTGCTGTATTTATGAAATATAATACTATAAAGATAGCAATTCAAGATGCGATAGTGGCAATAAGACAAGATTTTTCAACGAATGCAAAGTATGAAGCGAATAACTCAACCAAGATAGATGTTCATTTGCTGTTTTCTGTATGCGGTGGAACCGGCGGGGGTACATTCATTGATATAGCCGCAATGATAAAAAGTTTGGAGAATACTAATCTTTTAGGATATGGTATTTTATCCGACGTATTTAAATCAATGGATAGAGGTCCACAAACCAAAAACGTACACCCCAATGCATACGCGGCTATATTAGACTTAGACTATTTAATGCACAAGGATAGTCTGGAATTTAACATTCTTGGACAAATAATACAAATTGAAGGAAAATTATTCAACCACATGTTATTGATAAATAACACCAATAGTGCAGGCACCAACTATACGCACATTGATGAAATAACAGAAATGCTATCTCTTGTACTATATTCTTATCCAGGGGGAATTGGTGATGATGTTATTAGTGCAATGGACAATATGGAAAAAAACAGGGATGGAGGTATTTTTAACGTGGGTAATAAAAAAGCATGGGTGGAAACTTGTGGCGCCTGTGAAATCGTTTTCAAAGGGCATGATATTGCCAATGTGTATGCCCATAAAGCGGCAGTACATATTATCAACAGAATGTTTAATACTTCCTGCGGCGATGCAAATACCATAGCCAACAACTGGATAGACAGCCCCGAAATTAATATTCGCGAAAATAACGGTCCTGAAAATGATAACTTGATAAATCAAATTTGTGATAAGGATCCGAAATTTCCGATGGGAAATGTCAGTACGGTTAATTCATCAGCAGATATACAGACATATTATAATCAGGTTATTCCAACAGAACAGGAATTAAATAAAACCATAGACAGAATAAGCAAAAACGTAACCGAAGGGTTGCACAATCTGGTAAAAAAGCAGATAAACAAGGAAGAATGCAGCGTTGCATCTACTATTTTAGTACTTGAAGATATTTTAAGACAGGTAGAACTGTTTGTTGGAGAAATGACATCCGAAGCCGAAGATCTTAGAAAAATACTTCCCGTTTTAGAAAACGAAGTAAAAGTAGGAATTGAGAATTTACAGCATTGGCATCAAAAAAGCTGGATTGTGCCGGGCAGAGGAAAACATATAACCGAAGAACAGCAAAATATTGCCGATGCCGTTTATAAAGTTGCTCTTACTCAAATTGAAATTAAACGCAGGGATTCTGCCAACAAAGTATTTACGGCGCTGAAAAACGCAATAGCCAATGAACACGAAAAAATAAACATTATCAAAAGTACATTGGAAAATGTAAGAGGAGAGTTGTCGCAAAAAATTATCGACATACAAAACAACGTTGCAAACCGCTCCGCAGTATTTGAAATCGACCTGTCGAAAGGAGTGGAAACGCCGGTAAATAATCAGTCAATCATTATCAAAGAGTTTATTGATTCGTTGCCGTCTAAAAATTTGTATGAACTTGGGAACTCCCAAACAGCACTTGAAGCGCTGTTGCATTACACAAAAAATCTACCCGAAACAAAATCATGGGAAAATAAAACTATAGATCATGCATTAGCCAACTTAAAAGATGATGAGATTAAACATTTGATTAGTGTTGCTACAGAAAAAGCAAGGCCGCTCTTATTAATTGACGGGAAAGGATATACTGTTGGAAAAGACAGTAATATTGGAAAAGATTTAGTCGGGGACCAGTTAGACAGACTTTTCTTGATAGGAGTGCCAGACAAAACAAACAGCACTCTATCACAGAAAAAGGAATTAATAGAACCGATTCTCAAAGGAACGGATCAAAATCATTACTTGAGTATAGTTTATGTACAAATTGGTGGAACCGATAAAGTAATATTATACCGAATGGAAGGTGTATTGCCTGCCTTTGCCATATCGACGCTTAATTCTTACGCAAATGAATACCAAAATGTTAATCTTATTCCACATTTTGACCAAACTATTTTCGAAGCAATGAAAGAAGAAGATTTTTCTATATTACCCAAAGCCAGAGCCGATGACGATATAGAGTACTGGGTAAAAGGATTCATTTTCGGATTTATCAAATATTCGGAGAAAAAATACTGGTATCAGGACTGGAAAAACGGCAAAGCATTGAAGGATTTCTGGATTTCAACAGGCGAAACCACAAGAGACAAAGCATACGAAAAGTTCAAACGCAATATATCGCCGCTTCGCAAACAATATACAGACAAAATTGAAGAAAAAATCAATGCCGATGGTAAGGTTGCTATAAAAAAACTTGTAGAAAAAGTTCGCAGCAGTTATTTTGATGAATTTTCACAGTGTGAAGCAAGCAAAGAAACCATTGAAAAGAAAGGATACGAAAAAGTTGCCACTCTGATAGAAGAAGAATTGCAGTATGTTGAAAGTAAATTAACAGCCTCATTATAATCCAATAATTATGCGTCATTCCGTACATATAATGTTTGGGCGGCATTTTGCCCAAACCATACAGGAGTTGAAAAAATACGTAATAAAATACGGAGAACAGACACTTTCTCCATATTTTAATACAATACACTGGGAACAGGATGCCAACGGCAACATTTCACTGTCGAAAGTTGAATTGAGAAGCGAGCAGCCGGATGATTTTATCGCCGGATTTAACGACTTATATAATGTTGAGTTAGCAAAAGAAGTTTTTCAATCTTCCGATGCAAAGGATTCTATAATCAATTATATCTATCAATTGCATGCAAGTACGATAAAATCCGGCAATGTCGGCGATTATCACGAACTGCACTTTTGTTTGTATATACCTCTTTATGAACCCGAACTGTGGGAACAGGCAAAAACGTTGACCAACTGGATAAAATCGTTAAATCTGCCGACACATATTGACATGGCGGGCTTTACAGCCGATTTGGCAAATGTAATCTGTCCGGATGACGAAAGCAAGGCTCAAAAAAGAAATGACAGAGAACAGCAAACAAAAAAAATAATACACGAAATTGTAAAATACAGAGAAGAAAATCAGGGAAATATTTACCATTTTCTTGTAATGCAAAATATGCAGACAGGCGGTATTTCACTTGACTTGAGTTCAGATTCCTTTATAAGAGTAGTCGGCGAATTTGCAATGATGTGCGTTGAAAATTACCAATCCGTATTTGGCATAGCGCCTCCTGAAAGCGACTTGCAATCATTCGGACTTTCGGTTTTGCAGTTCGATAAATATTATTTTATAGAATATCTTTTGCATAAAGCATATCTGTTTTCCATGGAACGCGAGGGCGTTCACGAAGAAGAAATAGATATAAACATGGCTTTCAATAAATCGAAAATTATTTTGAAAGACCGCATACATTTACTGTCTGAATTTTTCAAAAAAGAAGTATTGCCCCGTTTGGAAAGAAAACAGGATGAAGCGCACATGGTAGAAGAACTGGCTCCGCTGTTAATAGACAAATTGAATGAAATAGAATCTGACTGCGATGCGTTTATCAACGATAAATCCCTGTCGATTTCTGCCAAACGCGCTATTTTAACTGCAATTTTGGGATATGATGATGAACTTTTTGTAAATACGATTTTCGACGACAACACGCTTATATTCGACGACCTTGACACCGAAGCGATGAACGTGTTTATTGCAGCAAATAACACACTGCTGGTTTCTACAAAAGAAAATGAAGAATTTATTGAAGAGATGGCAAATCAGGCAATATTGTCGAAAGATAATCAACCTGTTGTTCATCCATTGAACAAAATGAAAAAACTCCATACCGAGATGCAAAGGCGAATGGGCTATATCAGAGAATTGGAGGAAGATATGAAAAGAATTGAAACGCAAATCGGCAATATTTCGGAATCAAAAAAATGCCTGATTGAAGATGGTTTTTTCGTGATTGGCGAAAATAAATACCGTCTTTTGCCGCCGGTTATCGAAGAACCCTTAAAAGAAACTTATACGGCGCACGCAACAAATATTCAAAGCGTTGATTTGCGCAATTATTTTAATAATATCAAAAATCAGGGACAGCAGGGTTCCTGTCTGGCGTTTGCACTCACTTCAATATACGAATACATTTTGAAAAACAACGATGTAAAGGAAATTGATTTAAGCGAAGCATTTTTATATTACAATGTAAGGAAAAAAGCCGGCGAAGAAAATGAAGATAAGGACAGCAGGCTGCTATGCGCCATCGATTCTTTGGCAGAATACGGTATCTGCATGGAAAAACTGTGCGAATACAACGAAAATATTTTCAATATAAAACCCTGCGAAGAAGCATACACAGACGCTTTGCAAAGACGTGTTAAAAAAGCATTGAACGTAAACGGAACTGTAGATGATATAAAATCTGCACTATCCGATGGTTATCCGGTTGCCGTTTCGCTAAATATCTATCCTTCGTTTGGCAATAACAGTTTAGGATTTGTATCGTTACCCACCGATGAAGAAATTTCAAATGCCGATTTAAATTCAAATTACTCTCATGCAATGGTTATCACAGGATATGATGATGATAAAAAATTGTTTGTGATTCGCAATTCATGGGGTACAGGTTTTGGCGACAACGGTTATTGTTATATTCCCTATTCATATATAACCCACGACAAACTGTTTCACTGGGCATGTATTATAAAAGAGGTTGATGTATATAGCGCCGCTGCTGCACGGAAAACAAAATCAATGCTTAAATTTGATGAAACCGACACCAATATTCGTATAGCAATCATAAAAAATTTGATAAGCGAAGAAAAACTTTTGCTGAAAGCCAATGAAAACGATTACAAGTTATTGCGGCTTGATTATGAACTGTTAAAACAATCGCTCAAAAATCCTAACAGTCAGTCAAAACTGCGGCAATCAACAAAAAAACGTATTTCCAAAGAAATTGAAAAATTAGAACATCAGCGCGAAAACGTAAAACAGGAAAAATATACTCAATTAGACGAATTTGACAAACATACCCGAAAAACAGGCATCAAAATTTCGCTGATAGCAGTATCTATTGTCGCTTTTGTTTTTATTATGGCAAATGTTGTTGGCTCCATAGTGCAAAAACAGGCTCGCTATCGTGCCGAAAAAGAAGCAAATGAATTTGTGCAGAATTATGTAGATTCGGTACGGCAAAGCGTATCCGGTTATCCTGTATCTGATACTGCAGGCTTAATGCAGTCGAACAGTCAAACTGCAAATTCCGAAATCCCGATATTCAATGAAGAAGATATTAAATCTGTTGCCGGTAAACTTGCACAGGAAATTGAAAAACAATATCTGAAAGAACATCGGAAAAAAATTTTCAAATACAAGTTATACGCATGTTTGAGCGCTGTTGTACTTGTCAGCTTTCTGTTCATTTATTTTCCATACAGAAAGAAAAAACGCAAAATGCTGGAACAGGAATTTGACGATGAACTGGAAAATCTTGCAGTGAGAAAAGCAGGCAAAGAGCAGGAACTTGCGCATACAAGTTTAAAAATGCACATTGCCGGACATTTACTGACTAAATTATTTGAACTGCAATCGGCAATTACCGCAAAACATGATGCCGCTTCTTCTTTTCTGGCAAATCTTAAAACATGGTATTTGGAAGAAAAGGAAACAGTAAAATCGCTTAATGCCAATACTCAATTACCTTTTATTTCCTTATTGAATAATAATGTGCTGGATAAATTTTTTGACACTAATAAAAACAGTATTACCAAACAAATTTCTTTGTGTGAAAATATTGTTGATTTCTCAAAACACATCAAAAATAAAACAATCAACAAAGATGACCTTATAAGATACAAAAACAATATTAAAACACAATGCGTGGACAAATTGAAAAGTCTGATTGACGGATTTAATATCTATTCGGCTTTGTGTAATCCCGACAGGTTCGATTATTTGGATATAAATCAGGCTTTCATGACAGAAATATTGCCAAAATTAGACGAAAAATCCTGTATATTTTTATATGACAACGGCACGCAGGGAATAAATCCTTCCAAATTTATTATGATTAATACGCCAACAGATGATGATACCCGGCAATGGGAAAACTTCTATCCTAAATATTTTACGGAAAAACCAAATGCAAAAACATTTCTGTCGCCGTACAAGGTAATGATTTTCCAGTTGGCTGATTTGTCTTTGCAGCAAATCAGTTAAATAAAACTTATTTACATAATCATTCCGCTGGTAAACATAAATAATATGAAAAGAAAAAAAGTAAATAATTTCGTCAATCAAATCAGATTCAAAAGAATTGTGAAATTTATTGAATCTTCTGCAATTTTGGGTTTACTGGTTTCTTTGTGTCTTACTGTATATGAACGATATGAATCTTCACAGGAAGCAGACAAACAATACAAAGAACTTGAGAAAATCAGAACATCCATTTCTACCAGAAATATCGGCATATATCCTAATTATCTTTCCGAAATTAACGCTCTTTTGTCAGATACTGCATATTCAAAACCAAAGTCTGAAATTATCATTTTTCAGGATATTCTATGCTATGGCATACGAAGCGCACCCGAAGATTTTCAAAAAACAGTAAGCATTCTTCTGAATATTGCAAAAAAAAGCGATATAACTGTCGTTATTTATGATATAAACAGCCGTACATATCAAAAAAACATGCAAGACCTTTTAATAGGAATACAATCGGGATACAGAGATAAAAGAAATCAGATAATGAGCAAATTAAAAAAAGAAGAAAATTTGCAAAATGATTCCGTAATTCGCCGTATTGCAGATTTTGAAACATGTGAATTTTATTTTTCAAATGTATTTCATAAAAAAAATGACGCACAAAGAAAATGGAACAAATTTATGAATACGTATGCACTAAATGACAATAGCGCAGCCGACTCTTTACTGCTTATAATAGACAGCATTAAAAATACATATTTAAATATTGATATAAAATCGGTTACTTACAAACAGTTATATGATGCATACTATTATATTAACAAAACCATACAGGAAACTTATAAAAATAATTCCATCAAAATAATTACAACAAACGAGTTTCACTCAATGAATTGTTGGAGAAAAGATGACATGGCTATTTTAAGTTTTCCGAGCAAATATAATTCTGATGAAATAGGTTTTTACAGTCAGGATCCTGTTTTTATTCAATATATTAAATCTATGCTGCAAGGCGTAGAAAATCTTTAGCAATAAAATATCAGCAAGTTGAATATCTTATGCAGTTTCTGTTTTATTTATCTGCTCCTTACGAAAAAAATAGAATTGATATTAGACCTCTTGCGAAACTACAATAATCGAAGTATGTTTGCAACATGAAATACGATAAGATCAAAAATTACAGTCCGGAAGAATTTCGGCACATTCCCGGTCATGGTAGAAGTATTGGTTAAGGCATACGCAGTTAAACACGGTAGCGGCGGCCGTTCATCGAAATTAAGCATGGAGGATATGTTGCCGGCGACACCGGGATATTTACGGGAATACCGTACATACGCTCACATTGTCGCCGACTTCGGCATTTCGGATAGCAAGCTGTTTCGTGCGGCGAGGCGGGTTGAAAATACATTTATAAAGGGTGGGCGCTTTCATTTGCCCGGCAGGAAAGTGTTAGTTAAAAGCGATTACAGTACGAAGCGGTGTTTTTTGATGCAACCGAAACTCCGTGCAAACTCCCCAAAAAAACAGCGGAAACGGTATAGTGGCAAGAAAAAACGGCACACGATGAAAACGCAGGCGCTGGTTGACAAAAAGGACAGGCGAATAATCTGCACGGCATTTGCAGCCGGCAAAAAGCA
>JAISOH010000019.1 GCA_031275825.1 Prevotellaceae bacterium
TTTAGCCTGTGCGTTTTGTTCTCCTGTTATTGCGTTTGCTGCTATTCCGTTACTGTTTGTTTCTTCTCTGTCGATAATTAATTCATTGCCGGCAGGGTTTGGGTAGGCGGCGGAGTAGGAATAAAACATATATTCAGGTACTTTAATAGTTTTGGTTGTATATGGACTGTAACCGCATGTACCCTTCCATCTCATTTTTACAGTGTAATTTCCGACTTCGGGAAAACTGACGACAGGATTTGCTCCCACATATAGATATATAAAAGGTTCTGTAGGTGGTATTACTTGCCATTCAATATCATTTGAAGGTACAGACTCTGACAAATTTATTGCAGAAAGCCGATAGTTGCCGGGTTGATCTATTGTTGTCAGACAATTGCATGACAAGCCATAAGGTCCTTGAATAGAGCCCGCAGGTGTGCCGGTTTGAACAGTTTTACTAACCATGATAGAATTACCAACAAGGATGTTTATCTTGCCAGTCCCATCGCTGTTTGCTTTGAATGTTGCCGTATTTCCTGAACTTGACGTTTTTGTGAGATTTGAACTGCAACTCCATGTAAAACCGCTTGGCGCATTAGTAACCGTATATGTTCCAGAAGAATTTACACATAGACTGGAAGTCCCGGAAATGGCGAGAGGAGTAGTTATTCCTTTAAGGCTTAATGATGTTCCTAATGCATTAGGATTAGAACTGTATTGTGGGGTTTCACTTTTTGTGTCATGGCTCTGTGCATATATAAAAGCTTCATTGATAGAAATAATTCCGTCATTATTACTGTCGGCATTTACTATTGTACCTGTTGGTGTTTGGGATGCTACAGCCGATGTCCAATGATAAACAAATTCATCATAAATTAAATTTGACATTGCATATGACAACTCATCCGCTTTACATGAAGTTGTAATTACTCTATTTGTAGCAGATATATTGTCTATAAATCCACCGCTATAACATTGTTCCATTACTACATTAATACTTTTGGCATTAATTTTATTTACTTCTGTGGCAAATTCATAATCTTCCATAGTTTCTCCCCATAAATATAAAAACACATTATTTCCAGAATGCCGCCCGCCATGATCTGTTGTGTATATAAATAAGTTATCATTTGTAGTTAGACCGTTTGAAAGAGTATTGAATACAGATATTATATTTGCTTTTGTCGCTGCATAATTAATATCATTTGTGCCATTCCCATCTAAATCTAACGGCGACGAATCATATGTTCCATTTAATCGTCTTCTATCATTTGCAGGGTTTGTTCCATCTGATATTAATACATAAATATGTGTCGGATTATAATTATAAACATTAACCAATGTAGAATAAATAGCAGCACAGTCATTCCAGTATCGTTCATAATTGTTATATATATCATATCCGCCACTAATTATCACGGCATATTCATTATGAGAAGTCGAAATATTTTGAATTACATTATTGTTTTTTTTTATCTTATAGTCATAATTGGAATTTGGTATATAATATTTCTTTTCTATTAAGATATCCATTGTTCCCAATGAAGGAGGATAATTATATGTAATAATTTCCACTTGTCCATTTAGTCCGATAAATATAAATCGAGATGGATGTGCCCAATTTTGATATGGTGAGTCATCAACAAAAAACATGAAAGAATTAAATGATGGCGATACTATATTTTGATACATTGTATTTATTGAAGACCCAGCAGATACTGTATTTTTATTTATGTATAAATGAATATTTGAAGTGTCATTTTGTAATATTTCTTTTTTTACAATAGTTATTGCCTGTTCTTTTGAAACTTGAGCATTAATTGTAATGCCAATAAATATAAGTCCAATAATTAAAATTATCCTTTTCATGGTAACATCTTTATATGTTAAATATTAAATCGGAATCTTCATTAAACAATATGTCAAAAGTGTAATAATCCTGATTGTTTCGTTTAATAACAAATGTATAGGTTGCGCCTTTTATTAAACCTGTTACATCAAAACAGGCGTAAGACAAACAAATACAATTACATTCATTGCCGTAATCAACTTCATTAATTGTAATTATATTTCTATCATTGATATTTGGAGTAATTCTTAAAGAATCAACGCAACAATTCAAATATACTTGTTGTTCAAATTTTAATGTTGTTTCATTAATAGCATAACATTTTATGTATTCATTATTATCTGTTTGCTCGCTATTTGATTGTGTTGTATTTGGGCAACCTGCATATTCAAAATTTTTAATCTGTACATTTTTTATTGTTTCTTCTTCTTTACTGCAGGCAAGCATTCCTGCCAGAACCAGCAATAGCGCTGTGGTTTGTAAAATTTTTGTTTTCATGACTTTTCTTGTTTTAACTGTTAATTTTTTGTGTTTTTATTAATTATTATAGTAAGTTGTCTGTTTTTTACCTTTACAGGTTACAGTTCGTCCCTGTTTGGAATATTCTACTTCTATCGGAAACGCTTTGCCATATTTATCTATGGAGATATTCATTTTTCCGTTAAGAATTTGCAATTCGGACATTTCTATTTCAATATTTTTTGTTATTGACTGTTTATAATTGCCCGATAATTGATTTTTCCCGTAACTCGAACCTGAAAATACAATTTTTGCCGGAACGTTTTCCTGATCAAAATTATAATCGGCAACATAATCCGAATTTGTCGCAATATTGGGAACTTTTGATTTTTCGGCATCCATATAACCAAATTCGCTTGTTTTAACCTTATATTTTTTGCTTTTCGAAGATGTGCCGATGTTTTCTATTGTAAACGAGCCGAACAGTAACAGCCAGATATTTTCGTAATAATGAATTTTCAGTTTTGCACAGTCCACCTTTTTTATCCCGTTGCCGTCAATATTCTGTCCCGAATGTTCTACGACAATTTTTCCCGACAGCAAGTCCGTATTGAAATTATATTCCCATTCGTTTCGTTCTTCGTTTATAATAACGCCTATTGCCTGTCCCATTTGCATTTTTTCGGATATTATTTCCACTTCTCTGCAAATAAGTCCTGTTATTTTTATGCATGTTTCGATTTCATTGGCTATAACAATATCTTCCGTTGCATCAATATCCGGATTAAATTCATCCCTTATACATGACGCACAAAACAAAACTATTGTTATTGTCGTGAATAACAACTGTTTGGGCTTGAATATGTATTTGTCGTTTTTCATTATATTATAACTCGTTTACTATATAGATGCAAAAAATGGTCAAAATGATGCAAAAACGCCATCACATTTAACCATCTTTAACGTAACTTGTATTAATCAGGCATATTTAATACCTGTAATGTTCGGCTTTAAATGGTCCATTAACCGGAACTCTTATATAATCTGCCTGCTTTTGAGACAGAGATGTAAGATTAACTCCAAGCTGCTGAAGATGTAAACGCGCTACTTCTTCATCCAATTTTTTAGGAAGACGATAAACATCAATATTCAAATTTTTTGTCCACAATTCGATTTGTGCAAGCGTTTGATTTGTAAATGAGTTGCTCATAACAAACGAAGGATGTCCTGTTGCGCATCCAAGGTTTACCAAACGTCCTTCTGCCAAAAGAAAGATTGAATGTCCATCGGGAAAGGTATATTTATCTACTTGCGGTTTTATCTGTATTTTCTTTACGGATTTATCGTTTTCAAGCTGCTGCACCTGAATTTCATTGTCAAAATGTCCGATGTTGCATACTATTGACTGGTCTTTCATTTTTTTCAAATGTTCGTATGTAATAATATCGCAGTTTCCTGTTGCGGTAACGTAAATATTTGCTTCGTCAAAGGTTTGTTCAACAGTTTTTACTTCAAAACCTTCCATTGCTGCCTGTAATGCACAAATTGGGTCTATTTCGGTAACAATAACTCTTGCTCCGTAAGCGCGCATCGAACGTGCGCAACCTTTGCCTACATCACCGTATCCGCATATAACAACAACTTTTCCCGCTATCATAACATCTGTTGCGCGTTTAATTCCATCGGCAAGCGATTCGCGGCAGCCGTACAGATTGTCAAATTTACTTTTCGTAACCGAATCGTTTACATTAATCGCAGGAACGAGCAATTTGCCCGCTTCTTTCATTTGGTACAAGCGGTGTACGCCTGTGGTTGTTTCTTCCGACACTCCTTTCCATTCTTTTACTGTTCGACGCCATTTGCCGGAATCTTCGCTCAAAACAGTTTTAAGAGTATTGTTTATAATTTGTTCTTCATAACTGTTTGATTGAATATCCAGTATCGAAGCATCTGTTTCAGCCTCAAAACCTTTGTGTACAAGCAAAGTTGCATCGCCGCCATCATCTACAATCAGATTTGCGCCTTTGCTGTCGGGGAAAGTTAATGCCATTGCCGTACACCACCAATAATCTTCAAGCGATTCGCCTTTCCATGCAAATACGGGAATTCCTGCCGCTGCAATGGCTGCCGCCGCATGGTCTTGCGTAGAAAAAATATTGCAGCTGCACCAGCGTACATCAGCGCCAAGTTCTACAAGAGTTTCAATAAGCACTGCCGTTTGAATTGTCATGTGCAGCGAACCCATAATTCGCGCTCCTTTCAAAGGTTTTTGAGATGAATATTTTTTGCGAATTGCCATTAATCCGGGCATTTCTTTTTCGGCTATTTCTATTTCCTTACGTCCCCAGCCGGCAAGACTGATGTCCGACACTTTGTATTTGATTGAGTTATCTATAAACATATTTTTGTGTTTTAAAAATTTAAGATACAAAAGTAATCTAAATTTTTGATAAATTTGATATTCCAATTAACTGTCTGATTTTACGGTTTGCTTATTCCACAGTTTCTATTTTGATATACTTGCAAAACGTTCAAATAAAACGAATCAAATCGGCGGGCGTATCAACGGCATAATTTTCAATATCGGTTATGGCAACTTTTATCCTGTATCCGTTTTCAAGCCAGCGCAACTGTTCAAGCGATTCGGCTTTTTCAAGTTTTCCCTGTGGCAAAGCCGCCAGCTGTTTCAGTATTTCGGTGCGATAAGCATACAAACCTATATGTTTGAAAAATTCAAACTGTTTTTGCCATGTTTCCTTTTCGCTGTTACGAATGAAAGGAACGGGCGAGCGGCTGAAATACAATGCTTCGTTTGCATTTGACACAACAACTTTCGGACTGTTCGGACTGAAAATATCTTCATCGTCGGCAAACTGTTTTATCAATGTTGCAATTTGAGTTTGATTATCACCAAACAGTTCTTTTATTGCTTTCAACTGTTCTTCTGCAATAAAAGGTTCATCGCCTTGAATATTCACAACTACATCAATTTTTTTATCCAGGTGTTTCTGTATGATTTCAACAGCTTCGGCACAGCGGTCGGTTCCGCTTTTGTGTCGCTCGGAAGTCATTACGGCATTGCCTCCGAAATTTACAACGGTATCGAATATTCTTTTATCATCGGTAGCCACATAAACAGTTTCAAAAACATTTTTTGATTTTTCATAAACATGCCGAATCATCGGCTTGCCTGAAATATCAACAAGCGGTTTGCCCGGAAAACGTGTTGAAGCAAAACGGGCGGGAATTATTCCTGCAAAAACTAAAGTTGAACTGTCAAATTTCATATACAAAAATTTATGCAATATTAATCAAATTATTCCGATTAATACAATCAATGCGCAAAAAAAATAAAAACCACAGCCTTATTAGATAATCACGGA
This sequence comes from Prevotellaceae bacterium, assembly GCA_031275825.1. Taxonomy (GTDB): domain Bacteria; phylum Bacteroidota; class Bacteroidia; order Bacteroidales; family UBA932; genus JAIRKV01. The sequence continues at coordinate 5,674 of JAISOH010000019.1, forward strand.
TTATGTATGAACTGTTTATCTGTATGTTTTGAAAAATAAATAACATTTAAATTCCTGTTAAATTTTATTTTTAATATCTTTGTAAAAATATTTTTTATGAATACAGCTACAAAGCGAACACCCCTGTCCGATTTGGGAGAATTCGGATTAATAGAACATCTTACAGAAACGGTAAAAATAAAAAACAAATCAACGCAAAAAGCAGTCGGAGATGATGCTGCCGTAATGAATTACGGAACAAAATGCGTTGTAGCATCAACAGATATTTTACTTGAAGGTATTCATTTCGACCTTACATACACGCCTCTCAAGCATTTAGGCTATAAAGCCGCCACAGTAAATTTTTCGGATATTTACGCAATGAATGCACAACCTGCTCAATTACTTGTTGCCATTGGCATTTCGTCGCGTTTTTGTGTAGAAGACATAGAACAGATATACGAAGGAATAAAACTTGCCTGCGAAACGTATAATGTTGATTTGGCTGGCGGAGATACATCCGTATCACTCACAGGATTAACGCTTAGCCTTACCGCGCTTGGCGAAGCCGACAGGGAAAAAATCTGTTTCCGCAACGGAGCAAAACCTAATGACCTGATTTGCTTGACAGGCGACATTGGCGCTGCCTATATGGGCTTGCAGTTATTGGAACGTGAGAAAAAAATTTTTGAAGGAAACTCAAATGTACAGCCGCAATTTGATGGCTACGACTATGTACTTCAAAGATTTTTGAAGCCCGAAGCGCGCAGGGATATTATTGATGCGATGGCAGATGCCTGTATTGTACCGACATCAATGATAGATATTTCAGACGGACTGTCGTCAGAAATCATGCATATATGCAAACAGTCAAATACCGGAGCGCGCATTTATCTCAACCGTATTCCCATAGCCTCGCAAACATTCAAACTTGCGGAAGAAATGGGAATAGATGCGGTTACGGCAGCATTAAACGGCGGCGAAGATTACGAACTGCTGTTTACGCTTCCGCTTGCTTTGCGAAGCAAAATAAAAGATTTGGGAGGAATTGATATTATAGGCCATATCACCGAAGCGCAGGCAGGCAGCTGCCTGATAACTCCCGACGGTTCCGAAATAGTATTGCAGGCGCAGGGATGGCGGCATACGTAAGAAGAAACTATTTTACATATTGTTATCCCTGTAAAATAAAAATACAGGGTTTTTTATTTATATCCGGTTCCGAGTTCTTCCATTTTTCGATGGTCATGGTTTTTATAAATTCATCGGCAAGGGTAATATTTGCTGCAATACAAAGTTGCGTAGAAGGATTGCATATAGAAACGAATGATTTGAACAGTTGCAGATTACGATAAGGAGTTTCAATAAAAATCTGTGTTTGATTTTCATTTTTCGAGCGCTTTTCAAGAAACTGAATACGCCGGCAACGCTGCTGTTCCTTTACGGGTAAATATCCTGCAAAAGCAAAATTTTGCCCGTTCATTCCTGCCGCCATTAGAGCAAGTAAAATTGATGAAGGTCCAGTTAAGGGAACAATTTTTATGTTTTTTTTGTGAGCGTAATCAATAATTGTAGCGCCGGGGTCGGCAACGCATGGAACTCCGGCATCCGAAATTATGCCAATATCGTTGCCTTGAAACACAGGAACAAGCAATTCGGAAATCTCATCCTGTTTTGTGTGTTCGTTGAGTTCCAAAAATATCAATTCGTCGATTTTTACTGGCATTTTTATTTTGCTTAAATATCTGCGTGCCGTACGAATATCTTCAACTGTAAAATACCGGATGCTGCGTATGGTTTCGATGGTTTTTTGAGGAATAACATCAATGTCCGAATCGCCGAGAGTTGTGGGAATTATATATATTTTGCCATGCATAAATCAATCTGTTGTAAATATTTGTCAAACATTATGTTCTTACAGGAATTTCCAAGAGACTGTACAGTAACCGTTTCGCAAAGTTTTAATCATACGGAAATCTTATTTAATAGTTCGTGCGCAACGGTTGTTTTAAAATTATTCCTCCATTGTTTCTTTTATCAGTGAATATGAACGGGGAACCAATTTTTCGAGTCGCTGTAAAACTTCATTGCTCACATATTTTGGCGAGAAAGGAACAACTGCCGTACTTATGTCTTCCGTTGCGGGATTACGTCCGTATTTGAAATCATACGACAGCGAACCATCTTCGTTCAATCTGTCGTTTGCCAAATCGGGAGAAGGGATTGAAATGCAGGCATAAACTTTTCCTTTTGCCGACTGTAACGATAATTGGCCGTCGTTTTTGAGCGCTTCGTAACATTCCTTTGCCGTGAAAAGCGCAGGGTCGATAAATTCAAAATCTTCGGCAATGAGGTTTTTGTAGATATATTCTCCGTTTTTTGTACAGTTTCGCAATTCGAATATAAGACTGTTGAGAGTATTCAAAAGATAAGGATAATGCGTACATCCGAGTATTATGCGTTTTATGGGAATCGTATTCCCGCTCAAACGGTATTTTTCTATTAATGATACCAGATGAAAACGGGCATAATTTTCCGGTGAATTTAATTGAACGCTTATCAAACTGTCGCCTGTTTGTTTTGTAAATAATGCTCCGTTTGTTGTGTCAAAATTATAAACATCCATAAGATATGTTTTAATATTGTTTTCTCTGCTGCCGCATTCAGGACCTCTGTAATTGTTGCACATTGCAACCAAACTGCGGTCGGTGTAATCTTTTTCGCCATCAACCGATTCTGCGAATCCAACACCCGACTGGTTTACTGTGATTATATTTCCTTTGAATCCCAATTCATCTTTTGTTTTCAAAATTGTTTTTTCATAAGCATTCGAAGCAATTGTTCCGGCTGTTGCCAATATTCCTATGGCGTAGTCGGCATTTCTGTCAAGAGGCAATAAGGTTGCATTTACTCCTGCATTAATAACTCCGATAACGCGAATATTTGTGCCGCTTTTTTTCAGTAATGCGGAAATATCTTCCAATCCGTAGGCTGTTGCCGTGTTACATGCAACGACTATTATTTTCGATGATTTTTCTTTAAGCAGAAACAATACATCTTTTATAATCAGTTCGCGCAAATATTCGGTTTTGTTTTCCTGCGAATAATTTCCATAAGGCATGTTTGCAATATCGCCCAGATAATTAAAATCTTCATTTATAAAATCAGGAATACCATCTGCATGCATTTCGCCTGTAATATTGTTGTATTCATCGCAAGTCATAAATTTTTCCAAAACCGTCAATCCGCCAGTGCCTGAATCGAAAATACCTATGGCAAGCGATTTTCTTTCTTTCGGATATTTACTGAAATCGGTATAAAATCGGGAAGAAGTATCCGACAAAATTTTTGAAATAATCGGTATGTCATTTGCTTCTGCCTTTTTTTTTGAGTTGCATGATGATAACAAAAACAATACTGCTGAAATACAAGCGGAAACGATAATGGTTCTCATTTTGATTTTAAATTGATATATCATATATTTTATAGATTTTTAAGTGTTAATAAATTACAATTAAGACTGTTTAAACCGTTTTTTGCGGTAAAATTAAAATTATTCCGAAACAAAAGTAATATTGAATTTCATATTAAACAAATTTTCCGTAATTTTGTGATAACATTATAATACGTTATTTTATGAATAATCTGTTTTCACGAAACAAAATAAATATTGAAGTCGAAATGCACTGTCATATTTTGCCTGCGATAGGCTGTGATCCTGAATTTACAAATCAGGCTTTGGATGTACTTATGATTTTTCAATCCTATGGAGTAAATACTGTGTATGCAACGCCTCACGTGCGTTTGACGCGACCTTCAAATACGCATGAATCAATATTGGAACGGGCTGAAGTTTTTAAAAAACAAATTGCCGAAAATAAAATAAAAGTAAAACTTGAAGTTGTTGCCGAATACTATGTCGACGAAGGTTTGAGCCGTTTAATCGACAGTGAAAATCTTCTTGCATATCCGCAATCACACGTACTTGTTGAATTGCCTTTGCGTTCCAAACCTGATAATTTGGATGATATTATAAAAAAACTTTGTGCAAAAGGTTATAAACCTGTTGTTGCACATCCTGAACTGCATCATTATTTGCGTTACGACTGGAAAATGATTGGCGATTTGAAAGAACAAGGTTGCCTGTTTCAAATAAATTTGATAAACATGGCAGGATATTTTGGCGAAGATGCAATTGCTGCAGCTGAAAATTTACTTCGTTCAAAAACTTATGACTTTGCAGGAACGGGAGCGCATTCACGCAAACAGTTACAGTTGATCGCCGAACAGGTTTTGCAAAACAAAGACTATGTTAAATTATTGCGGAATGCAAATTTCAAAAATAAAATGTTTTCACAAAAGACCAGTTAAGTTTTTTATAAACGTGATTATGTTCGGCGTGAGGCTTGTTATGTTTATAATAAAAACGGGGTTCAAAAATTTCATCAAAGCCGAAAAAGACACATCATGAGCATTAATTTCTCAAAAACAAACGCTTTTTTTAATGAATTAATGCTGAACGATTATTTTATAAACAAACGACCTGTACGGCTATTAAGGTTAGCTAAACAAGTATTATTTTGCTTTCATTGTCTCAAAGCCGCGTCCGTAAACGCCAGTTACATTTGATTCCGAGATAAATGCATCTTTGTCTACACTGTTTATGATTTGATAAATTTGCTTTATATCCTTTTTCCGTACAATGACAATAAGCACATTGCTTTCCCTTTTTGAATACCAGCCTGTAGAGTGCAATGCCGTAACTCCACGATACGCTTCATTATTTATTTTGTCGGCAATTTTTTCATATTTTGATGAAATTATAAGTATCTGCACCGATTGTTTAGAACCCGAAAGCAACAAATCGACAGAATACGAAAATACTGCCATTGTTACATATCCGTACACTATTGTTCTAAAATCATAATTGATAAAAAATGACGAACCAATAATAATCAAATCGGCATAAAGGAAAACTTTTCCCGGTGAAATATTGCGATACTTGTTTACTATCATTGCTACGATGTCGGTGCCGCCGGCGCTTCCACCATTCTTAAAAGTAATGGCAATCCCGAAGCCGCTGACAATTCCGCCAAGTATGGCGCAAACCAGTTTATCGCTTTCTCTGAACGATTTGGTAATAAATTCAGGCTCAGGTAAAACAGCAAGCATGATAAATGTAAATGCTATTCCGTAAATGGTTTTTATTCCAAAACTGTTTCCAAGTATCTTAAAACCAATTATCAACAAAATAGAATTAAGAATAAAAAAAGAATAACCGACAGAAATAAATCCCCCCGAAAGATAATATACAACAGTTGCTACACCTGTTGCTCCTCCGCCTACAATTTCATTGGGGATGAGAAAGGCAACCCAAGCAAGTACATATAAAAACAAACCTGTTGTAATTCCGATATATGAACGAAGTTCCCTGTAAATTTTATTATTTGTTGCAATCATAATGTCAAAATTTATGCAAAATTATATTTTCGCACGGAAATATTGAAAAATATTGAAATTTAATTGCGGTTATCTGCAAATAATTAAATTGTTTATCTGTCTGGATTTATTTTGATATATTGTGATTACTAATCAAATATATCATTAATTAACAGGCAGCACAAAATTCCTAATCAATATAACCGAAAATAATTTTCAGGTGATTATAATAGACATTATGTAGATTAGACTTCTTGCGAAACTAAAATAATCGAAGTATGTTTGCAACATGAAATACGATAAGATCAAAAATTACAGTCCGGAAGAATTTCGGCACATTCCCGGTCATGGAGAGGTATTGGTCAAGGCATATTCTGTTAAGCACGGTCGCGTGGTCGTTCATCTAAATTAAGCATAGAAGATATGTTACTGGCTACGCTGGGATATTTACAGGAATACCGTACATACGCTCACATTGCCGCCGACTTCGGCATTTCGGATAGCAAGCTGTTTCGTGCGGCGAGGCGGGTTGAAAATACATTTATAAAGGACGGGCGCTTTCATTTGCCCGGCAAGAAAGCGTTAGATAAAAGCGATGTACAGTACGAAGTGGTGTTTGGTTGATGCAACCGAAACTCCGTGCAAACTCCCCAAAAAACAGCGGAAACGGTATAGTGGCAAGAAAAAACGGCACACGATGAAAACGCAGGCGCTGGTTGACAAAAAGGACAGGCGAATAATCTGCACGGCATTTGCAGCCGGCAAAAAGCA
>JAISOH010000020.1 GCA_031275825.1 Prevotellaceae bacterium
CGCGCAAAGGTTATGGAATATGGAGCCGAATGGCTGGAATACATCAACCTCAGTTTTGAATATGTGGGCGACAACGATTCTGCCGATGTTAAAATCGGGTTTGAATATGGCGACTGTCCTTTCGTTTCATGGGTAACCGTTGGCACCGATTGCAAAAACGTACCTCAGGATGAGGCATCTATTAACCTTGTAGCGCTTACAGATGAAAACGGAGACCCGCTTGAAGGTCTGGATATGTCATATATACGGGCGGATATATTGCGGTCTTATGGCGCAATGCTCGGGCTGGGATTTGAACACCGGTCGCCTAACTCCACTGTTGTTTTTATGGATCCGAGTAAAACGCTGAACAGGAATAGATTAATTGGATATTTTGGAGTTTCCATATCGCAAATAATAGATGAGATTATTACTTTCTATACCACCAGACCAGACCAAATATACTTCATACGATACAACATCAATAATGGTGTTGCCCATGCCGGGATATTTATTTGTTAATCCTAGAGATGGTACGGATGGCAATTTGGAACTGTCGGCAACCGACAAATGTTTTATAGCGGCGCTTTACCCAAAAACATTTGACATTGAGTGGGTCTGCGATGCCTTTGGTTATGCAGGAGGATTCCTCACTACAGATGTATATGACAATCTGTATTTTTTCCGGCAGGATGGTACGGACAGGAAGTTGATGAAAATGAATCCTCAAGGTTTGATTACGGAATTGTTTACAGTACCATCCCAATACCTCTCTTTAAGTATTGATCTGGTTGTCGATGACTCCGGTATTATTTACCTTTCCGATGCTGATGCCGGTAACATTTGGCAATTTAGCTCTGCCGGCACACTGTTGAAAACATTTAACAGACAACTGTCTGTCATGTCGTATATATCTTATGGACAGGCAATGGGAGTATTAGACAACAATCAACTGATTTATGTTGCCGGTCTTTCTAATACGCCATCTCCCGTATCTTCTTCATATAACGCTATTTGGGCTTACAAATACGATTCGGGAACAGATGCTTCTACCTCAATAACCGAATTGCCGTTTAATATGCCATTACCTCTTACCTATTATTATAAAGCTGCGGTTTCCATCAATAATTTTGTATACCTGCGGTGTGGTTGGGGAGATGATAATCTGATAAAATTAGACACGGATGCCGGAACTTATTCCTTACTTACTCCCGCTTATGCGGCGGATGACATATCAAATGCCGCAACAATAGAGAACGGAGAACCTTATATTAAGGGATTGTCTGCAAGTCGCGATATTGCAGATATAAGCTTTTTAAGAACAGGATATTATGAGGTATCGCCGGGTTGCGGTCAACGGAGAGATTTCCTGATGACTTATAATCCGAATTGCGATTCGAGTTGCGAAGTCCGCAATTTTGGAATGTTGCCGACTAGCATAACCAAACCGGACGGCACAACAATAACCACTATCGGATATAGTTTTACAGCTTCCACCCGTAACGGTAAAATTACCTATGTACTTAGTGCTAATAACGGACTTTTCAAAGTAACCAATCACCGGTAGTTTATATTGTACAGCATAAAAATGAATCGCTCCCAAAATGTATTTCGCATTCCGGGGGCGATTTTTTTTTAATGTTTTCAAACAAAAAACCGAATGTAAAAAAAGGATAAGCCTGCACTCTGCCTCATATTCAGGAGTAGCCACAATACAACCCTCCTTATCAAAAATATGCTCAAAAAAATAAATTTTATGTAAAATTTAAACAATTTCTAAAATTATTTCATAAATTTGCAACATGATTATGCAAAAATGCCATTAACGTAAAATCTGTTTTTGTTTGCAGTTGTTAATCGCCTTATGCTAATTTTGCTGTGAAATATAAATTAAAAAACAATATATAAACAAGATGTTTTCCTCAATAAAATTGAAAAATTACAAATAATCACAGCCAATAAAATGGCAAAAAATATTAACATTTAAATAATACGGATATGAAAAAAAATTTTTTATCACTGGTTTTGTCGCTTTTTGCTTTAATCATGCAAGCACAGGACATTAATCTTCCTCAACCTGCAAAAACAGGAGGAAAACCTTTTTTTGAAACAATAAACGAACGCCGTTCGGAACGAACGTTTATTAAACGGGAAATGCCGCTGCAAACCCTGTCCAATCTGCTTTGGGTTGCCAACGGATTTAATCGCCCCGACAAACGCACTGCGCCGACAGGCTCAAACAAGCAGGAAATGGAACTGTATGTTGTGTTTGATACGGGGATTTATTTTTATGACGCAAAACAGCATTTGTTGAAATTTGTTGCCGCCGGCGATTTTAAAGCCGGTTTGGGGCAACCGAACATCAGCAACGAAGCGGCAGTTTCTATTGTTATGGTTGCCGATTTGAATAAATCATCAATCGAAAGCGCAAGAATGTCGTCAGGCTACATTTCGCAAAATATTTATCTGTTTGCAGCATCCGAAAGGCTGGGAACCGTTGCCCGCGGTTCGTTCAAAAAGGATGAACTTGCAAAAGCATTGCTGCTCAATGAACACCAGTCTGTAACACTGGTTCAGCCGGTAGGATACCTGAAATAAAGTTTGCAGGCAAAAATGCGAAACATATTATTACAGGCAATTCATAAATTGGTTGCCTGTTTTTTTATTGTTATGAAATAAAATTTTATGATTGCGGGACGGCAAATAACTTTATCCTTACATCTGTTTATTCGTATCTGTTGAAAATAAAATTCCTTATTCGGCACTAATAAATTTTTGTCTAAACAGAAATAAATTTCTATCTAAACGGAAATTATTTTTCTTCTAAACAGAAATAAATTTCTATCTAAACAGAAATTATTTTTCTTCTAAACGGAAATAAATTTCTATCTAAACAGAAATAAATCTTATTGTCGGAATAAATTTACATTATGTTTTTTTGCTTTCAGCCTGTAAAGCAATGCAGGCTGTTTTAATCCTGTTTTTATTTATTTTGCGCCATGTTTTTATGCAGATATATATAATTTTAATTTTTTTACGTACATTTGTCGCGCATATTAATCAAATAATAAACTTTATTCAAATGAAAATTTTAGTATTAAACTGCGGAAGTTCTTCGATAAAATATCAGGTTTTTGATATGTTTGACGCAGATAACGAAAATCGTATTTTAGCAAAAGGCATTGTTGAACGCATAGGTTTAGAGGTAAGCAAAATAATTCATAAGCCATCAGAAAGAGAAGATGTGGAATTTAACGAACCTGTACAAAACCATGTTGCAGGCATAAACAAAATTCTTGAACTGCTTGTATCAAACGAACACGGAATAATGCAAAGCCTCGACGAAATTTCGGCTGTGGGACATCGCGTAGTACACGGCGGTGAACATTTTACGGCAAGCATGCTGATTGACCGGACAGTAGAACAAAAAATAGAAGAATACGCAGAACTTGCGCCTTTGCACAATCCTGCAAACCTTAACGGAATAAAAGCCATCAGGCAAATTCTTCCCAATATTCCGCAGGTTGCATGTTTTGACACTTCGTTTCATCAAACAATGCCGCCACATTCGTTTTTATATGCCTTGCCATACGATTACTATTCGCAGCAAAAAATACGCCGTTACGGATTTCACGGAATGAGCCACCAGTTTGTAGCAGGCAAAGCATGTAAAAAACTCGGTTACAATATCGAAAACACAAAAATAATCACCTGTCATTTAGGCAACGGCTCGTCGATAACGGCAGTCGATAAAGGCAAATCCGTTGATACCACAATGGGATTTACGCCTCTCGAAGGATTGATGATGGGAACGCGCTGCGGAGATATTGATGCAGGTATTATTCTGTATCTTTTACAGTCTAAAAATATCAGCAGCGAGCAAATAAACGCTTTGCTGAATAAAAAAAGCGGTTTGCAGGGAATATCGGGAGTTTCGTCGGATATGCGCGACCTCTGGAACGCCGCCGATAACGGAAACAAACATGCCAAACTTGCGCTCGACATGTTTATGTACAGAGTTTTGAAATATATAGGAGCTTATGCCGCCGCAATGAACGGAGTTGATATTATTGTATTTACCGGCGGAATTGGTGAAAACGACTTTAACGTGCGCGAAACAATATCAAAAAAACTTGAATATCTCGGAGTAGATTTCGACAGCAAAAAAAATTACATGCTGCGCGGAGTAGATTTTGAAATTATAACAAAATCAGGTTCTAAAGTAAAAGCTGTTGTGGCTTCTACAGACGAAGAACTTGTAATAGCGACAGATACAATGAAATTAACAAACAATAAATAAATTAAAATATTATGATTACAAAACTGATACTGATAAACGATGCCGTAAAAGCAAAGAGTAAAAAAATGCTTGTAGCCGCCTACGCAAACGACTCTCACACAATTGAAGCGACAAGCATAGCCGTAGATGCGGGAACGGTTGATGCTACTTTGGTTGGAGATATTGAAACAATAAAAAAAATATGTGCCGCCGAAAATATAGATGTAAACAAATACACTCTTGTACACGAAAGCGACGAAACCAAAGCGGCAGCTCGTGCCGTAAGCCTCATAAATGAAGGCAAAGGAGATATTTTGATGAAAGGATTATGCTCGACCGACAAGTACATGCGGGCAATTCTGAATAAGGAAAACGGATTGATGCCTGCCGGAAAGGCAATATTGTCGCACGTTTCGGTATTTGAAATTCCCGCATACAAAAAACTTTTGATAACAGGCGATGTGGCTGTAATTCCTGCGCCCGATTTAAATCAAAAAATTGCAATTACAAACTACTGCATCAATGTTGCGCGCACTCTTGGAATTGAAAAACCCAAAGTTGCAGTTATTGCCGCTACCGAACAAATGATGCCCGGAATGCAAGCCTGCGTTGATGCTGCGATTATTGCAAAAATGAGCGATAGAAATCAGATTAAAAATGCCGTTGTAGATGGACCTCTCGGCCTGGATGTTGCTATTGACATGGAAAGCGCAGCAATTAAAAAAGTTACCGGCGAAGTTGCCGGAGATGCCGACTGTCTGATTTGGCCCAACATTGAAGCAGGAAACGCCTTTTACAAAACATCAACAAAATTTGCAAACGCCCAGCTTGCCGCCGTTGTTGTGGGAGCAAAAGTTCCCTGCGTGCTTTCGTCTCGAGGCGACAGCGCACAAACCAAAGCATACTCAATAGCGCTGGCGGCATTAATGGCAAAATAATCTTTTATAAATTTAACTTAAAAAATAATTGTTTTTTAGGTTTTATGTATAAATAAATTTATAATTTTGTACAAAATTATATTTAACCACAAAATAACAATAAAATTATGAAAAAAATTATTCTATCAGCCATTTTTGTAATGGCAACAGTCTTTGGCGCAAACGCACAGACACACAAATGGTTTATCGGCGGCGAACTTGCGTTCTGGTCGTCTAAAATTGAAGCCTACTCTCTAATACCAGAATTTGGCGCTTTTTATGCTAACACAAAAGTTACAGCCTTTTCCATTGCTCCCGAAATCGGTTACAACATTTCCGACAGGTTTGCAGTTGCCGCTTCACTTAATTTTTCTTATGTGAAAGCAAAAGCAGAGGACAATGATTATTATTATGTAGAGGAAGAAAAAGTATCGGGTTTTATTATCAATCCTTATTTGCGATACACTTTTTTGAAAAAAGGAATTGTAAGCGCATTTGTTGATGCAAGCGCAGCCTTTGGCATTTCGGATATTAAAGGATTTGAAGCGGGAATCAAACCCGGCGTTGCCCTTGCATTAACAGAACGTTTCAGCGTTGTTGCTCATTTCGGCTTTGCAGGTTACAACAACGGAAAAAGTGTTGGTAATTACGCCGCCGCAGGAAAAGGTTTCGGCATAGACTTTAGCGGATACCAGTCATCGCTGGGATTTTACTATTCATTTTAACTTTTGATTTTATTATTGAAATAATCAGTTTAAACATAAAACATTAAAATAAAATGAATAAAAAAGTAAAAATTTTAACGGCTCTAATGAGCCTGTTCGCCGCAGTTGCAACAATATCGTGCAGCAGCAATAACAACAATGACAATATCAATACGGACATAATCAATGCCAAATGGATAATTACAACTCCCGACAGCGATTATGCATCTTTTGAATTTACTTCTTACGGGCATTACATTGTAATAGAAAACACGCCTGCTGCAACAACCGAAAGCAGTAGCGCCGGAAAATTAAAAAGTTCTTTCCTGCAAAAAGGCGTTCTTGTTGCAATGAATACAGCGGCAACCGCTTCATCCGAGCAGGAATCAAATCTTTCGCCCATACATCACGGAACATACACAAAAAACGGAGATGTTATAACCTTGACGGGATTTGGCGTTCTTACCATTATTTCGATTACGGCTGAACAGTTTACATTTTCGTTTACGCTAACGGAAAACGGCGAAACAGGCGAATATACGGCAAATACATCTGCGCCTCCCATATCTGAATCCGAACGCACCAAACTGATGTGCAGAGCATGGACTGTAAAGGATATAACTATTGACGAAGATGCCATGTCTGAGGATGATAAAGAACATTATTTTAATAAATACGGACCCGCTTGGACAGATTCTCTCATACAAGGTGGTATAGATAAAGGAATTTTGAATGCAACGGCTTTATTTTCGAGGGCAGGAACTTACCTTGTTCTGTATGCAAAAGAAGATTCGGAAGCAGGATTGGCTGAATGGAAATGGGTAAACAGCGAAGAAAAATCTTTTTATTATTCATGGAATAACTGGCAGGATAACTGGGATGATAATATTGTTGAAATAATCGAATTAAATAAAACTTCGCTAATTTTTATAGATACCAAGCAATTCGATGATAGATATGTGATGATATATAATTTGGCGCTTAAAGAATGAAAACAAAAACTTTAATGCTATAATGTCGGGAATATTTATTGAAGCAGAGAGCCTTATTACAGGTTTTCTGCTTTTTTTATGGTAAAATAAATAAAAATACAGGATTTTACGCAATACCGGTTAGAAGTCGGCAAAACAGGAACAGTTTTTTTCTTCTTTGTGTCCGTCATTGCGAACTGCGAACGCAAGCGAAGCAGTGAAGCAATCCCCTGTTTTGTTCGTCATTGCGAGGAGCGTCAGCCCGAAGCAACCCAGATTGTTTATTATCATTTTCATTATCAATTATCAATTAAACAGATTTATTTCTCTTCTTTTGTCTTGATACAAAAGAAGCAACCGAGTTAACGAGCTCGGCGTAGCCAATCTATTATCAATTATTAATTTTTCTGGATTGCTTCGTCGTTTCACTCCTCGCAATGACGCGCCCCTACTCTGGTTTGTTTCGTCGCTACGCTCCTCGCAATGATGCGCTGCGTCCTGCTTTTTGCCGTCATTGCGAACTGCGAAGCAGTGAAGCAACACGTCATTGCGAGGGCGAATCCCGAAGCAATCCATTGATTTTTCATCATTATCGTGTCGGAGATGTTTCGGCAGGTGCGCTCTTCGCAATGACATGTAAAATACCATTTTAGGACAGCCTCCCTTTTCATTTATCTGTTTTTTTACAATCCCAGTTTGCTTCTTATGTTTGCGGGAATTGCATTTTTATTTATTAAAATGTTCATTGTTTTATAACGGACATAATTTTCGGAAACATAAAAAAATCCTGCATATTCACTGCCATCTGTTCCCCACGAGTTTTTTACTTTGTAAAATTTTACGCCGTTTTGGTCTTTGGCAATACCTGTGATATGCATACCGTGGTCGTCGGTAGTTTCGTAATTGTCGAAAGCTTCCTGCCGCAATTCCTGAGTGATTTTGAGTTCACTGACAGGTTTGTCAAGTTTAAGAATTTCCGTTTCGCGTTGGGTTTTGCTTAAACTTTCCCATCGGTCGCGGTCTGTTCCGCTCAGGCTGTTTGCTTCCATATCGGGTACAACCGCAACTCCCTTTCTATATTGAAATCCTTTTTCACTAACATCCGAACCCCACGCTACCGTATAGCCTTTTTCTATGCTGCTGTCAATAATTTCTATCAATTCATCTATGGTAACATTGTAATTCTGTCCCCAGATATAATTGTCGGGAATTTCAATAATAAACGGTTTGTAAAACGGGTGATGAGTAAAAGATGTTATTCCTGTATAATCATCCATGTTTAATCCAAGCGACTGCGCAAACGATTTTGGAGTGTACGTTTTGCCTTTATACGTAAACTGTTCGGGATAATTTCCATAATAAGCATCGAGTATTCCGTTAAATCCCTTTTTCCATGCTTTGGTAAGTTTCCGTCCTTTTATTACGGCATCCACGTATGCTTTGGTTACAAGGTCAAGTTCGCTGTGGTCATGTATTGTTCCGCCGTAATTTATTCCGCTGTAAACTTCTTCGGGAACAATTCCTGCCGTACGCAATGTTTCCATAACATCTTCAAACGAACCGCCGCCTGCAAAATTTATTGTTCCGTGCAAACGGACGTATTTGTCTGCTTTTTTTTCGTAATTGTCGCGTGCTACAAACATTTCCGACAAGTCGTATTCGCCTTTACCCAAACGCAGCAATTCGGATTCGATAAACGACAGCGCTGAAAAACTCCAGCAGGTACCGCTGCGGCTTTGATCTTTTACAGGAGTATATTTCAGTTCTTTTACTGTTGTAAAAACATATCCTGTTGCCGGTTTTTTTTCTTCGGTTTTCTGTTCCTGCGCCAAAACGCTAAAACCGGTTACCATTATGATGACTGTAAATAATAATTTTTTCATTTTACTTGATATTTTTGTTGTTTTGTATTTTAATATAATATAATATAATATTCTTTTGCGTTAAACTTCTATCAATTCATAATTAACCGTTCCCAGTCCTGTTTTTTCGGCGTGTTGTAATCCTGCAAGCCAGTTTGCGTTTGGGTGTACAAGTTTAAATTTATCTTCGCCAGTCATATCGTGTTGATGTTTTTTGTGAATGGCGCTGTAAATATTAATTGGCGCTTTTTTTACCAAATCGGCGCAAGCCATGTCAATCGCCACAGGGTCGAAAGATGCTGCGATGCCTATATCTGCCACTATTGCTACATCGTTGTGATTCCAGCAATCACATTCGGGCGAAACGTTCATTACAAAATTTACGTGAAAATTGGGTTTGCCATCCAATACCGCTTTTGAATATTCGGCAATTTTGCAGTTCATGCGTTCCGAAGTTTCATTAGTCGCAAGAACTGCCGATTCGTACTGGCAAAGCGCAACACACTGTCCGCAGCCTGTGCATTTGTGATAGTCAATTACGGCGCATTTGTCAATCAGTTTTATGGCATCGTGGGCGCAGTGTTTCACGCAGATGCCACAGGCTTTGCATGTTTTTTTCACAATTCTGGGTTGAGATGTCGAATGAAGTTCAAGTTTTCCGCCTACGCTTGCGCTTCCCATTCCTATGTTTTTCAGCGCTCCGCCAAATCCTGCCTGTTCGTGTCCCTTGAAATGGTTCATGCTTATAAAAATGTCGGCGTCAGCGATTGCAGTACCTATTTTGGGGGCTTTGCAATATTCGCCGTCTATTTTTATTTCACGATAATCAGTTCCTTTCAGTCCATCGGCAATTATAACGCTACAGTGAGTAGCCATGGGATTAAAACCGTTTTCCATAGCTGCTTCCAAATGGTCGATAGCATTTGAGCGACCTCCTGAATACAGTGTATTTGAATCGGTAAGAAAGGGTTTGGCGCCGAGTTTTTTGAGTATTTTTATCATTCGTGCTGCGTAATTGGGGCGTATGTAGGCAAGGTTTCCGGGTTCGCCGAAGTGAATTTTTACTGCTGTAAACTGTTTTTCAAAATTAATTTTTTCGATACCTGCTTTTTTTACAAGATTTTCCAGTTTGTCGAGCAAATTGCGGCTTGGCGTTGTGTGTAAATCGGTAAAATATACTTTTGATTTTTTCATGACGGTTGTTTTGTCTGTATAATACGGTTATTCTATTCTGATTAAAACGGGTTTGCTTTCATTTTGTAATTTGTCGAGAGCAGTAACGGCATAATATATGTGATTATCCGTAATCTTAAATTCCGTTTTTTGCGTAATTGCCACAGGATATTCAAATTGTTCGGGACTGGCATATTTTGCATTAGGTTCAGGCTGCAAATACACGCAGTAGTAAACCGTTTTTTGCATTTGATCGTCTGTTGCCGGAGCGTCCCATTTCAAAAACAGACCTTCGGCGGTTTGCTCTGCGCGCGCATTTTGTACGGCTTCGGGAGCAATGGTATCTATGCGTTTATATTTTGGCATTAAGGCAATTTTTGTCTGATAATTTTTCAAACTGTCGGTAAAGCCGTTGGGATTTCGCTGCAATGCATATCCCGACCACCACACGTTGCCGTGAATATTTTTGTTGGAGCGTACCATCTGCATTTTTTGCGGAAGCTGATTTAAAAATTCATTTTCGTTTTTGCGGCTTTTCACTTTCACCGTTTTTGAAATATCCTGTCCGATATAAAGATTTTCGCCATAATTATTTTTGCTCCACCAGTCGATTAGCGTTTCATAATCGGCTGCGGGATGACCAATATCAAAGTACAGTTGCGGAACGTTATAGTCAATCCAGCCTTTTTCTACCCAAAGTTTTATATCGGCATACAAGTCATCATAATTTTCGCAGCCTGCGGTTGTATTTGAACCGGAAGGATCGCTCGACACATTACGCCACACGCCAAACGGACTTATTCCGAACTTCACCCACGGCTTGATTTCTTTAATGGTTTTGCTTAATGCTTCAATCAATATGTTTACATTATTGCGCCGCCAGTCGTTTTTTTCTGCAAATCCATCCTTTTTCCCGTATTTTGCAAATGACCTGCCGTCGGGAAAATCAACAGTTATATCCTTTTCTTTTATTTTATATGGATAAAAATAATCGTCAAAATGTACGGCGTCTATGTCGTAACGTTCAACAACATCGGCAATAACTTTTAGTGTATGTTCGCGTGCTTCCGGTTCGCCGGGGTCAAAATAAATCTGTTTTCCGTATTTTACAAACAGGTAAGGCTTTTTGTAATACAAATGTTCGCCGCAAAGAGTTTCCGTATTGTTTGACGTTACGCGGTAAGGATTAAACCATGCATGCAGTTCCATTCCGCGTTTATGACATTCATCCGTCATAAACTGCAAAGGATCCCATGCGGGATGCGGCGCTGCACCCTGCGTGCCTGTAATAAATCTGCTCCACGGCTCTATGCTGCTTACATAAAAAGCATCAGCCTGAGGGCGTACCTGAAATATTACTGCATTTATTTTTGCCTTTTCAAATTCATCCAAAAGGTCTGTAAAATGCCGTTTCATCTGGTCGGCAGTCATTTCTCTGTATTGCTGATTGCCCACAGTATGCACCCAGGCTCCGCGAAATTCGCGCTTGGGCTCGCCTGTTTGCGCACATATATTTGCAGCCGTTACGGAAATCCAAAATGTTAAAAAGATTATTTTTCTCATCATAGAATTTTTTTTTAATGTTCAAAGGTATGGAAATTTATGTTATAAAAAAAATAATTTGCCCTTATTTTTGGTTTTGTGATAATTTACTTAGCCATCTGTTACGGATAAAAAATTGGCAAAAGCAAAAACATTAAAATTTACGGTCAGTTGTGTATAATTGTCAACTTTTTTCGTAAGGAGCGACTATTTATTTATTTTAGCCCAAGTGTCTTTGAGGGTTGCCGTGCGATTGAATACGGGTTTTTCGGCAGTTGAATCTCTGTCAATGCAAAAATAGCCGACCCGTTCAAACTGCACTTTATCAAGAATTTTTAGTTTCTTCAATGCAGGTTCAATAAAAGCGGTTATTTTTTTAAACGAATCGGGGTTCAAAAAATCTTTGTAATCCTTGTCTTCGGGAATATTATCCATAAAAGGTTCGGTAAACAGGCGGTCAAACAGGCGTACTTCTGCCTGCTCCGCATGTTGAGCCGATACCCAATGAATTGTTCCCTGTACTTTGCGTCCGTCAGGCGAGTTTCCTCCGCGCGAAGCGGGGTCGTAAACGCAGTGAATTTCCGTGATTTCGCCGTTTTCATCTTTTATCACATTTGTGCATTTTATGAAATATGCGTAGCGCAGACGAACTTCACTGCCGGGCGAAAGGCGAAAGTATTTTTTCGGCGGATTTTCCATAAAATCATCTTTTTCAATATATATTATTTTAGAAAACGGTATTTCGCGTGTTCCTGCGTTTTCGTCTTCGGGATTATTTATCGCTTTCAAAGTTTCGGTTTCATTATCGGGATAGTTTGTAATTACAACTTTCAAAGGGTTCAAAACTGCCATGTAGCGGTTTGCGCGTTTGTTCAAATCTTCGCGCAGGCACCATTCAAGCAGCGACAGGTCAATAACATTATCGCGTTTTGCAACTCCTACTTTTTCGGCAAACATGCGAATGCTTTCGGGAGTGTACCCTCTGCGGCGTATTCCGCAAATGGTTGGCATTCGCGGGTCGTCCCAACCCGAAACGTAACTGTTTTTTACCAGTTCCAGCAATTTGCGCTTGCTCATTATGGTATATGTAAGATTTAAGCGTGCAAATTCGTATTGATGCGATGGGAATATTTCAAGTTTGTCAATAAACCAGTCATAGAGCGGACGATGTACATCAAATTCAAGCGTACAGATGGAATGGGTTATATTTTCGATAGAATCGCATTGTCCGTGAGCGTAATCGTACATTGGATAAATACACCACTTATTGCCTGTTCGATGATGTTCGGCGTGGATTATGCGGTACAGAATGGGGTCGCGCAGCAGCATGTTAGGATGTGCCATGTCGATTTTTGCTCGCAACACTTTTACTCCATCTGCAAATTCTCCGTTTCGCATACGTTTGAACAAATCGAGGTTTTCGTCTGCGCTGCGGTTTCGATACGGGCTGTTGACGCCGGCAACGCTTACTGTTCCCCGTGTTCGACGAATTTCTTCCTGCGTCTGGTCGTCAACGTAAGCCAAGCCTTTTTTTATAAGCATCAAAGCCCACTCATACAGTTGTTCAAAATAGTCGGATGCATAAAATTCGTTTGCCCAGTTAAATCCGAGCCAGCTTACATCTTCTTTTATTGAATCTACATATTCGGTATCTTCCTTAACGGGATTTGTGTCATCAAAACGAAGATTTGTTTTGCCTCCGTATTTTTGGGCAATACCAAAATTCAGGCATATTGATTTTGCATGACCTATATGCAAATATCCGTTTGGTTCGGGCGGGAAACGAGTAAGAATACTTTTATGCTTTCCTGTCAGCAAATCGTTTTCTACAATTTCTTCAATAAAATTGAGCGTTTTAGCCTCGTTTTCATCATATTTTACTTTACTGTTCATTACGGTAATAAATTTTTTAGCCCGTAAAATTACAAAAAAGAAATATAATACAAATAATTTTTTTAATCATCTCTGAAAATCAGTTATTTTATAAATTGAAATTTGTAAGATAAAACAATATCTTCAAATATTGATAAAAACGCAGCAGAAGGATATAAATTATTTATAATGAATATTCAATATTTTATTTTGGCATTTCTCCGGTTCGGACATTGAGTTACCTAATTTAAATATTGCTTTCGTTTCTTAATTATTTATCAATTATTCAGGGAGGAGCCTGTTTCGAGCAAAGATACTCTTTTTTAATTGAGAATTTGTTTTGTTCACAGGTATCGGCTGATTAAAGCAGGTGCAAACATGCATTATTAATTTTAACGCTGCGGTCTGTGAATATTCTGTTGAGTTCGGCGGCGCTTAACTGATTTATCATTGTTCTCAGGAAATTTAACGAGTGGCATCCGTTTACGTTAATTGTTTCCAGTTCATTGTACAGAGAATATATGCGCACTAATGACGCACAGCCTGTTACATCCAGCAGTTTTAACTTGTTGTTTCTGCAAGTAAGCCACGACAGAGATGCACATCCTGTGGTATTTAATGAAGTCAGTTTGTTGTAGCCGCAGTCCAAGTCCGTCAGGTTAGTGCAACCGTTTACATCTAATTCTGTCAGTTCATTGGTACTGCAATTCAGATTTCCCAGCGCCGTGCAACTGCCTACGTCTATTGAAGTCAGTTTGTTATAGCTACAGTCCAAATCCGCCAATGCCGTGCTGCCGCTTATATTTAAAGTATTTATCTGGTTGCTGTAACATTCTGTAATAGTTAATGCCGTGCAGCCACTAATATCAAGAGACGTCAATTCACTGTCATGACAGTACAGGCGCGTTAAGGCGGTTTTGCATCCGCTTAAATCCATTCCGGCAAGTTTGTTTTGCGTTATGGCTATTATACTCAAATCGGGGCAGTTGTTGAAAGCAATTTGGCTTACTTCTCCTCTTATTCGCGTAGAAACACAGCCAAATCCTGTTTCAACAGACATATCTCCGAATTTCGTTAATCCCTGCGCCATAATCTTTACGTTATATGTCATACTGCCATCGGCGTATGTATGCGATATTTCGGCGCAACTGTTATATTCTTCATTGCCTAACCATCTCCCCAGTTAACAACAAGATGCTGCGCTGCGGCATAAATCCTCACTTCACTGCCGGTGCCCGGCTTAATTGTCAGGAATATATCATTTCTTGGTATTACTGTAACCTCGCAGGTTGCGGTTTTGTCGCCGGCTGTGGCGGTAACTGTTGCCGTGCCTTCGGCAATACCCGTAACTTCGCCTGTTGCGGCGTCAACTGTTGCAATATTTGTATTGTTGCTTGTCCACGGTAGCGTTTTCGGGCAGCATGTTTACTGCAAGCCCGCCACAAGGTCGAGCGTAGCTGGTTCTACACGTATGCCTGTAACAGCAACTATTTCCTCATTGTCGCTGCACTACGTAAATGCGGCGCTCATCACCATCAGTGAGGCTGCCGCTGTTTTAAGAAAGTTAAATTTCATTTTCATTATTTGTCTGTTTGTATAAAATTTTATTGTTTTGTTTTTATTTTAACTAAAATACGAATCGTACCGGGACATGTTTTTCAGCCCGGCTGCATCATTCGTTTCAGACTGACTGCATCGCCCGTTTCAGAGCGGCTGAAACGGGCGATGCGGCCTTACCGAACGGTAAGATATTTGTCAAACATTGCGCTGCGAGGTTCTTTCAGCGGTGTGCTGCTTCCGCTAAACTGCGTTGTTACTTCCAGTCTGTACGTACCTGCCGCCAGTGCCGGAACCACAATCATAAGTTCGGCTGGATTGTTGATTACTACGTCCGAGGCATCTACCTTTGTGCGCTCCTGACTGTCGTGATTAACGAAATACACGCCGTTTGAATCGTTGTCGCCCGCAATTTTCAACTTGTGTCCGCTTATGCGAAGATTGCGGTTGGGTGTGATGATGTCGTTTACGCTGCCTGTTTTAATATCCGTTACCTGCGCAATGCCAAGCGACGAATCGGCTATACCCATTATCTCAATCTGTACCGACTGCAATTCCCTGCGTAATTGCAATCCTTGCTGAAACTCAAATAAAACAGTGTGTTTTTCGGGATTAAATGTTTCGTCCGGACTGTTAAACACTCCCTTAATGTGCGTGCTTGCCATAAACCAGCCTGTGTTTATCGAAAATCCATCGCAAAGGCGGTAGCCCATTTCTTTCAGCCATAAGTTGACGGCATGTTCCATAGCATCTGCCGAAATGTCGGCTCCGCCGCGCGCAGTCGCCGATTCGCAAATGTCTTTTACGTTCAGCGAGCGTTCCGAATTAACCCTCGCAATAAAGTCGTCAGGGTCGTTGGTAAGCGCATTGCTGTACAGATGCGCTTTGATTTTGTGTAAAATCTGTGTCATATAAAAACTGTTTAAAATTAAAAATCTTCCAAAACAGCCTTCGTATGTAAATAGAAAAATAATTTTACAGGCTGTTTGAATTGCAAAACCTTAAAATTACTTTCTAAAATAATGTTTGGGATAAACTTGCAAAAATGCAGAATGTATATCATCATATTTGCTATGTCTGTCTCAAGCCTTATTCCTCGAAAGCTTTAAACTATAAACATTTTGGCAGGTTTTCTGACTTGCTCCATCTTTGAAACATCCTTCCCGCTCCTTCACGGAACAGTGGTTTGCGTATCGCTCAAAGACTTTTGCGGAGCTTACAGCAGCGAGTCTGTTCAGGATTTGCACCTGATTCCCTTTTCAATGCCTTTTCCGAATGGAACAGGCATCGCCAAAATTTGTGCAAAAGTAATAAAAATTTTAATGTATAATAAATATGCGCACATTTTTTAATAAAGTTAAAAGGATTGTTTGCACGGATGCCAACAGTTAATGATAATACAAAACAGCAAACCGTCAAACGTTAATTTACAGATGAGGTTAAATAAACATGCAGGTTTTCAAAAATTGCCTATCTTATTTTAAACCATTTTATTTTTCGGCGAAGTTTACGCAGAGGACCAATGTAACGTTCAAGTTTTTCGCTGTAAATATCGCTTATTTTTATTAATATTCCTGTTTCTTCAACTCCGCCAAAACCCGGATTTATTGCAGTTCCGAATATTTTCATCGATGGCGAAAGTTTCATGTATGAATTGATAAGCGGGGGAATGTGTTCTCCTATTTCGCGAACCTTTCTTATCATAATTTTATAGTCATCCCTATAGTTTTTGCCTGTAAAAATCCGTTCCATTTCATCATTGCGGGCATAGGTCAGCAAGGGATGAATAGGCAAAACCAGTTCTTCGTTATCCTGAAAATATTTGCGCAGAAAATAAAGCAGAATATTACGCGCCGCAACGTTGTATGAAACATACATTGTAACTTTCCCGAAAAAGTAATTTATTTCGGGATACTTCACAACCAAAGCTCCAAGTCCATCCCATAAATTATCAAGCGCATATACGTTGTTTTGATATTTGGGCTGTACAAACGAGCGTCCAAGTTCAATAGTTTTGGGCATGTACCTGTCGATGAATTTTTGGGTAAAAATAAAAAGTTCGGATGTGGCAAGTTCGTCTATATGATTGCTGTCGCACAGGATATAACGATATCCGCCAACAATTTCCCTGTCGCGCGGATTCCACACAATCAACTGTTTATACGGATTTTTCTGGATGTCAAATTCGTCTATGTCCAGGTTTTTTCCCGTACCGCCGCCGGCAGTGCGAAATGACAGTTCGCGCAGACGGCCTATTTCATTCATCGTGTTGGGTGAATCTTCACTGGTTACAACATATAGTTTATTGTTGCCGTTATTTGTATCGCGCACGTATTTGTCCGATGTAAGTTCGGTTTCTATTATGTTTCTATCAACAGGTGCAATTATAGGTTCCATAATGCTTTTGATTTTATTCAATTTGTTTTTATTTATTTATTATTTGTTTACCAAGCGAATATACTTTTTGCCGTACAAAATTAACCCATTCTGCATGTGATTTGCTTTTGTCAAAAATATAATATTTTATCGGTTCTCCAAAAACAAGTTCAAAGTTACTGTTTTTTTGTTTAAAAAATTCATCCGACAGGTAAAACATTTCCATATTTGCTTTTATTCCCAGTTTTTTTCTGATATTTGCCAGACGGTAAAAAAAACTTGAATTTTTTCCTGAAAAGTAAACGGGAACAATGTCGCGTTTGTGTTCTATTGATTTACCTATTATATTTTTTTTCCAGTCCAAATCAACAATTTCTCCTTTTATTTTTCGCGAACACAAACCTGCCGGAAAATACAGAATTTGGCAGTCCGAAGCGTATGCATCGTTGGTTTTTTGCATGTAATCAACTGTTTGGCGTCCATGTTTATTTACGGGAATAAAAACAGGTTCAAGGGGTTTAAGATTCATTAAAATATCGTTTACAATAAATTTTACATTATTGTTAAAGTGTTTTCCTATTGCGCTCATCAGCACAAGTCCGTCAAGCGCTCCAAGAGGATGATTGGATGCAAAGATGAAACGTGAATCTTGCGAATTGTCAATATTGTCAAGCCCTATGGCTGTGTATGATACATTTAATTCGCCAAGCGTTGCATTTACAAAATCTATTCCTTTATTGTGCCCGTATTTTGACAGTATATTGTTCACTTCGTCTTCGTGAACAATTCGTTTAATATAGCGCAGGATAAACCCCGGCAATATTTTTGCCAAAAAAGGGCTTTTCGATTTTATAATTTTTTTTATATCAACAAGCAGTTGTTCGTTTTCCATAATTCAGCGATAAAAGAATTGTGCAAATTTAATAGAAAATTTATAAAACCGATTAAAATCGCATATTATTTTTTTGCAAACGATGGCTGTAAAATATTGCCATACGAATATGTGCAATGATAATACAGCGTGAAATTATTAACATGTAAAAGGTTTTTCAAATTAAAATTATCTCATTTTCCAATCACAAAGGCTATTTCTTTGAACCCGAATTTTCGCCGTTCGCCGCTTTCGGTTTCGAGAAGTAATTCGCCGATATTGGATATTCCTGCTATTTTTGCATTGAATTTGGTTTCGCCGCATGCATACAGGTAAAAACCATCATTGCGGTAAAGGTATGAAAAATAATCTTTTTCGAGTTTTTCGCAATCATGTGCAGCAAGCGCTTTATATCGCCGTTCAAACAGAAACAGCAAACGTTCAAGCAGAATTTTGCGGTCAAATTCTTTGCCAAGTTCAAGAGCAATTGAAGTCGGATTTGGCGCATTCGACAAAAATACACGCTGATTTACATTTAGTCCCACGCCAACAATGGAAGATGCAACGCAATTTCCGATAATATCGTTTTCAATTAAAATTCCCGTAATTTTTTTATCGCCAGCATAAATGTCGTTAGGCCATTTTATTTTTGCAGTCAATCCATATTCATTCAGTAAATCGACTGTGGCTACAGATATTGCTTTTGACAGCAAAAACTGTTCATCTACTTTCAAAAAATCAGGATACATGATAATTGAAAATGTTAAATTTTTTGAGGGTTCGCTTTCCCATGTATTGCTTCGCTGTCCACGACCTTTTGTTTGACTGTCGGCAACAAAAACCGTGCCGTCAGGTTCATTTCTGCTAATGGCTGCACGAGCCAGATTGTTTGTTGATTCCGTTTGGCGGTACCACAATATTTTATAACCTGTTTTTTCTTTTGTTTCAATAATTTTAATCATCCTGAATTTTATTTTGCATGGCGCAAAGATAGGCGTTATGTAAGAAATCTAAAAAAAAATCTTACTTTTGTGCAAAATTTTAATTTATTAAATGGAAAAAAAGGTAATTAAAAAATCTAAAAATGCAGACAACACAACAGAATTGTTGAATGTTGCCATTGATGCCATGCAGGAAAAAAAGGCTAAAAATATTATAAGTCTTGATTTTTCCAAATTAAAAAATTCCATTTGCAAATATTTTATTATTTGCAATGCCGATTCGCATACTCAGGTATCTGCAATTTCGGACAATATAGAAGATAAGGTTCTTGAAAAACTTAATGAAAAAATATGGAGACGAAACGGTATTGAAAATGCTTTTTGGATTATTTTGGATTACGGCGATGTTGTAATTCATATTTTTCAAACAGAACAACGCAATTTTTATCGACTTGAAGAATTATGGGCTGATGCCGAATTAACACAATATATTGAATAGAAATATTTTACTATGAGTAATACAAAAAATAACAAATTAAAAAATTTCAATCCTTACTGGGGATGGATTATAACTTTTGCCATATTGCTTGCATTTTATTTTTTTTCAGACAATACAGGCTCAAGAGAAACTCAATGGCGCGAAGTTCGCGAAATGCTTAAAAAATCACAGATAGAAAAAGCCGAAGTTATTACAAATCGCAACAGAATTGATATTTATCTTAATAAAAAAGGCATAGAAGCCTATAAGGAAAAAACAGGACAAGGCAGAATAGCGGCGCCTCAACTTTATTTTAATATTGACAAAGAATGGAAGCCTGATGTTAAGTTTAGCGAAGCTCAGGAAAATATTCCGGCAGAAAATCGCATAGAACCTGCATACAGAGAACAGTCCGATTTTTGGGGTGGAATACTTTCGTGGACTGTTCCGATATTTATTTTAATAATATTTTGGATGTTTATAATGCGCGGCGTAAACAGAGGTGCAGCAGGCGGCGGAGGAGGAATTTTCAGTGTTGGAAAATCAAAAGCTCAACTGTTTGATAAAAATTCGGCAGGAAAACGAATAACTTTCAACGATGTAGCAGGCTTGGAAGAAGCAAAAGTCGAAATAAAGGAAATTGTTGATTTTCTTAAACATCCCGCAAAATATACGGCATTGGGCGGAAAAATTCCCAAAGGCGCTCTGCTTGTAGGACCTCCGGGAACAGGAAAAACTTTACTTGCAAAAGCTGTTGCCGGCGAAGCAAATGTTCCATTTTTCTCAATGTCGGGAAGCGATTTTGTAGAAATGTTTGTTGGAGTCGGAGCATCGCGCGTTCGCGACCTGTTTAAGCAAGCCAAAGAAAAAGCCCCATGCATAGTTTTTATCGACGAAATAGACGCTGTTGGTCGCGCTCGCGGAAAAAATACAGGATGGTCAACTAACGATGAACGAGAAAATACGCTCAACCAATTATTAACAGAAATGGATGGATTCGGAACAAACAGCGGAGTAATAATACTTGCAGCAACCAACCGCGCCGACATTTTAGACAAAGCACTTATGCGCGCAGGTCGTTTCGACCGTCAAATTCATGTAGATTTGCCTGAACTTAAAGAACGTCAGGAAATTTTTCATGTACATCTTCGCGAAATCAAACTTGCCGATGGTTTGGATATAAGTTTTCTGGCAAAACAAACTCCCGGATTTTCAGGCGCCGATATTGCAAATGTTTGCAACGAAGCAGCCCTGATAGCGGCGCGTAAAAACAAAAAATGCGTTGACCGTCAGGATTTTCTTGATGCTATCGACAGAATAATTGCAGGTCTTGAAAAGAAAAACAAAATAATATCAAAAGAAGAAAAACGAACAATAGCCTATCACGAAGCAGGACACGCAACAGTAAGCTGGTTGCTTGAACATGCAAATCCCCTGCTTAAAGTTACCATAATTCCGCGCGGACGCTCGCTTGGAGCAGCATGGTATTTGCCTGAAGAACGCCAGATTACTACAACCGAACAAATGATGGACGAAATGGCATCCGCACTCGGAGGACGCGCAAGCGAAGAACTTACTTTCGGGAAAATATCAACAGGAGCAATCAGCGACTTGGAAAAAGTTACAAAACAGGCTTACGCAATGGTTGCTTATTTCGGCATGAGTGAAAAAATCGGAAACATAAGTTATTACGACTCATCAGGACAGGATATGATGTTCGGAAAACCATACAGCGAAAAAACAGCGGAACTTTTGGATGCCGAAGCAAAAAATATTATTGATGATGCGTACAGAACGGCAAAAAAAATACTTGGGGAAAACTATGAAGGTTTGAAACAGGTTGCTGAACTACTGCTCGAAAAAGAAGTAATTTTTTCCGAAGATTTGGAAAAAATTCTGGGAAAACGAAAATCCATGGCGCGCCTCGAAGAACTCGGATTTACAAACACAGATGACAAAACTCTGTTTGATATATGCGAAATTTAATAATAAGAACGACAAGCGGATTGCTTTTTCTGGCAATAATGACCGGCTACATTTTGTGGAATGCTTATGCTTTCGGAGTTTTGAGTTGTATAATTATAATTGTTGGAATGATTGAATTTTTCAATATTACAATCTCAAAAGGACATACTACACAAAAGATTTTAAGTGTTTTTACAGGATTAAGCGGATTATTGATTGTTCATATCTATAATTTTTTCGATGTTCCGCATATTCTTCTTTCTTGTATTGCTATTATTGTGATTCTTGCTGCCTGTTCGTTTATTCTGATACCTATTATCGAATTATACAAAAAATCCGAAAAGCCCTTTCAGAACATATCTTTACTGATTTTGCCGATAGTTTACGTTGCTCTTCCGTTTGTATTAATGAATTTTTTTTATCATTATAGCGGTAGATTTTACGTTTTGGCGTTTTTCATGTTAATCTGGGCAAACGACGTAGGCGCCTACTGTTTTGGAATGTTATTCGGACAGCATGGGAAACACAAATTTTTCCCGCGTATATCGCCCAAAAAAACATGGGAAGGATTTATCGGAGGAATAATAACGGCAATAATTGCAAGCGTTATTATTGCAAAAACCATGCTTGATATTGAAATATGCCATTTGATAATAATTGCAATTATAACATCTGTTTTAGGCACATTCGGCGATTTGGTCGAATCGATGCTAAAACGTAGCGCCGGCGTGAAAGATTCGGGAAAAATCATGCCTGGACACGGAGGAATACTCGACAGATTTGATTCTGCAATTTTTGCATTTCCAATGGTTTTTATTTATGTGATAATTTATATCTGATATGACACGAAAAATACACAAAGAAGGAAATTTATTTGTAGCCGCAGGATTTTTAATTTTTGCGGGCTGTACAGCACTTTGTTTTTTTTACAAAACCGTTTTGCTATATGTTCTTGCAACAATTACTTTTGTGCTTTTGCTGTTTTTTACATGGTTTTTTCGCAAGCCGGAACGCAAACATATAACAGATGAAAATGTAATTTTTTCGCCGGCAGATGGAAGAGTAGTTATCTGCGAAGAAGTTGAAGAAGATGAATATCTGAAAGAACGGAGACTGCAGATTTCGATATTTATGTCATTGTGGAATGTTCATGCAAACAGTTTTCCGGTAGGAGGTAAAATTGAATATTGCAAACATCATCCCGGCAAACATTTTATTGCATGGTATCCGAAAGCATCCCACGAAAACGAACGCACTACGACAGTTGTAAACACAACAAAAGGCAAAATAGTTTTTCGACAGATTGCAGGCGTTATTGCACGCAGAATAGTATGTTATGCCGAAAAAATGACAGAAAAGGAAATAGTACAGAATCAGAAACTGGGATTTATAAAATTCGGTTCGCGTGTAGATATTTTTATTCCGCTTGATGCAAAAGTCGAAGTAAAAGTAGGGCAAAAAGTAAAATCAACTCAAACGGTTTTGGCACGATTGAGTTAAAAATAAGAATTTAGATGGAAATCTCACATAAAATAATCAATGGCGACAGCCGTCGGATGAACGAACTCGACGACAGAAGCGTTCATCTGATAATCACTTCGCCACCCTACTGGCAACTGAAAGATTACGGCGCAGACAGGCAAATCGGGTTTAACGACAGTATGGAAACTTTGGCTATAAATACAGTTTATTGTGGTGATTCCGTTTCGTTGATGGAGCGGATAGCGCCCGATTCAATAGCATTATCTTTTTGGTCTCCACCCTATTTTTTGGGAAAAGATTATGAAGAAGACGCCACTTATGATTCTTGGCAAAATTTACTGAAAAATATTGTCGCTTTGCATTACCACATATTAAAACCGGGCGCTTTTCTCGTTATAAACATTGCGGATATAATCTCTTTTCAGGATGAAAATATGCCTCGCATTATGGGAATGAATCCCGCAAATCGAAAATGCAATGTGACAAAAGATATGATTCTGAAAGTGCAATCAGAATTTCCAGATTACAGCAGACAACAAATTGCTTCCGTGCTTAATTGCAGCGAGCAAACTGTTGACAGACGAATGAACGGAAATAATATCAGGGGAGGAAAATATGCAGCAGGAACACATATAAAACTTGTTGGTGGAAATATTGAAAAATATGCCTGTGATGCCGGATTATTTCTTTATGATAAGCGTATTTGGAAGAAAGACCCCGCGTGGGCAAATTGTAAATGGACAACTAATACGCTAAAAAGCGTAAGTGAAACAGAGGATTTGTATATTTTCTGGAAACCCGGTGAATATACAGTAAATCGAGAAAGATTGACTGCTAACGAATGGAAAGAATGGGGACACAGACAAATTTGGGAAATACCGAGCGTCAGAATAAACAAGGAACATCCTGCCATGTTTCCCAAAGAGTTGGCTTATCGAGTAATACGCTTATATACAGATGAAGGAGATACGGTACTTGACCCCTTCCTCGGCAGTGGGACAACTGCTGTCGCTGCAATAGCGACAAATAGAAACTTTATTGGCATAGAAATGATGAAGAAATATGCTGAAATTGCAACAAAAAACGTCAAAAATGCACAGCAATCACAAAGATTATTTTCCAAACCGACGATGCCGAAGGAGCGTTTGAATAAAAATGAAGGTGTATCTGTACAGACAGTTTTTGAAATTCCTCAACAAAAGACTGTTACTTATGCGGCAGCGGCAATTTCGGCAACTATTCCGCAACCGAAAGAATGAAAGCAAGTTTTGCCGATTTTGAAGAACGTTTCGGCGGGAAAGTGTTTGTAGTTTTCAGTTTGGACGGAGAAATTGCCAATAAAGAAATAATTAAATATATCAAAAAAGAAATTAACAGATTGAGAAAACAATTATATGATTTTGTAAAATAATTACAGAAATATGAATAAATCAAAATATAAAAATATATTGTAAAAATTTATAACAAATTAGAAATGAACAAACTTGCACGATATATAATTATTATTGCAGCAATTGCCATTGTGCTTTTTATTACCTGGTATTTCAGCAATATCATAATTTACATATTGATTGCAGCTGTTCTTTCCATTATAGGCCGTCCGCTTGTTAATTTTTTTGACAAACTGAAATTCGGCAAATATTTTTGTCCACACTGGCTTAGCGCTGCGTTAAGCCTTACAACTATTTTCTTTGTGATATTTATATTTCTTTATACTTTTATTCCACTGATAAGTTCGCAGTTGCAGGAACTTTCGGCAGTAAACATATCGCAACTTGTAGAACAAATAAGCAAATCGCTAAACGGACTGGAACAGCAAATCAACAAGTTAATTCCCGGCAAGGATACTTTTTCATTCAATCAGTTTCTTGCCGAAAATTTGACATCATACTTTAATTTTTCGAGCATAAGTTCCATTTTCGGATCTGTTGCCAATTTGCTCATAAATTTTGTGATTGCAATATTCTGTATATTTTTCATCACATTTTTCTTTCTTAAAGAAGACAATCTGCTTTTGACAGGACTAACTGTTATGTTTCCAAAAAAATACGAAGAAAATGTTCCTCGTGTTTTGAAGTCGATAAACACCTTGCTGATAAGATATTTTATAGGAATGTTAATAGAAATAACATGCGTAATGACTTTACTTGTTACGGGTTTGACGTTTTTCGGCGGTTTGAAATTTTCAACCGCAATGGTTATTGCCCTGTCGGCAGGAATACTCAATGTTATTCCCTATGTCGGACCTATTGCCGGCGGTATTATAACAGTAATTGTATCGCTGGCTACCGATGCAAATTTTGTTACAACAGGCAATATTGACATAATTATACCTATAATTATAATATTCGTAATAGTACAGATTGTTGACAATATTGTTTTTCAACCGTTTATTTATTCAAACAGCGTAAAATCGCATCCTCTCGAAAATTTCATAGTTTTGCTTGTTGCAGGAAATATTGCCGGAATACTGGGAATGCTTGTTGCAATACCTGCATACACGGTAATTCGGGTATTTGCAAAAGAATTTTTGAACAATTTCAGGCTTGTTCAAAAACTTACCGAAAATATTTGATTATATTCATTAAATAACCTGTCTTTAAAGGCAAAAGTTTTTGTATATCGATGCAATAAAATTATGCATATTTTCAGAAATCATTTAGTAATTTCTCAAAAATCTTTTTGAAACTTACCTGCTCATTTATGATTTCATATATTTTTGAAATATCTGCGCGCTGCTGTTCCATAGTATCGCGATGGCGAATTGTTACGGTGTTGTCGTTTAAGGTTTGATGATCGACAGTTACACAAAACGGCGTACCTATTGCATCCTGTCGGCGATAGCGTTTTCCGATGGAATCTTTTTCATCATATTGACAATAAAAATCGCATTTTAATGAGTTTAATATCTCACGCGCTTTTTCTGGCAATCCATCTTTTTTAAGCAAAGGCAATATTGCCAGTTTTACAGGCGCAAGTTCAGGAGGAATACGAAGCACAACACGCTGTTCGCCATTAGCCAGTTGCTCTTCGCAGTATGCTGCCGATAAAATCAAAAGCATCATGCGGTCAACGCCGATAGATGTTTCAATAACATAAGGGACATAACTTTCGCCTGTTTCGGAGTCAAAGTATTGAAGTTTTTTTCCTGAATACTTTTGATGATTTCCAAGGTCAAAATCTGTTCGCGAATGTATTCCTTCAACTTCCTTAAAGCCAAAAGGAAAGTTAAATTCTATGTCTGTTGCGGCATTTGCGTAATGCGCAAGTTTGTCGTGGTTGTGAAAACGATAATTGTCGTCTCCCAAGCCAAGAGATTTGTGCCAGTTCATACGATTTTTTTTCCACAGTTCAAACCATTTGAGTTCTTCGCCCGGACGTACAAAAAACTGCATTTCCATTTGTTCAAATTCTCTCATGCGAAATATAAACTGCCGAGCGACAATTTCGTTACGAAACGCTTTTCCTGTTTGTGCAATTCCAAATGGGATTTTCATGCGTCCTGTTTTTTGGACATTCAGAAAGTTTACAAAAATACCTTGAGCCGTTTCGGGACGCAGGTAAATTGTACTTGCGCCTTCGGCTGTTGATCCCATTTGCAATGAAAACATTAAATTGAATTGACGAACATCCGTCCAGTTGCGCGTTCCCGATATTGGGCAAACAATTTCGCAATCCAGTATAAGTTGTTTGACAGCATCCAAATCGTTGTTGTTCAAGGCTTCGTTCATGCGATGTTTAATATCTTCTATTTTGTTCTGATTTCTTACGACATTTGGATTTGTTTCTCTGAATTTTGTTTCGTCGAAATTATCTGCAAATTTTTTCCTGCCTTTTTCAATTTCTTTTTCAATTTTTTCTTCGATTTTTGCAATATGTTCTTCAAGCAATACATCGGCGCGGTAGCGTTTTTTTGAATCCTTATTATCAATCAGCGGGTCGTTGAATGCTCCTACGTGTCCGGATGCTTCCCAAGTTCGCGGATGCATGAAAATTGCAGAATCTATTCCTACAATATTATCGTTAAGCCTTGTCATTGCTTCCCACCAGTATTTTTTTATATTATTTTTCAATTCCGCTCCCAACTGTCCGTAATCATATACGGCGCTCAGTCCATCGTAAATTTCGCTTGATTGAAAAATAAAACCATATTCTTTTGAGTGGGCAATAAGTTTTTTGAATAAATCTTCCTGTGTCATTTTCAATATATTTTTAAAAACAAAAACGTTTTGAAGCGCAAAAGTACAAATAAAAGTTCAGAAAAGACAGATGCTCATTTGAATTTTATAAAATATTTGAAGTTTAAAGTTGGAAATAAAAAATTATACAATCATGATGGCTGTATTTCAAATTGTTTTGAGATATAATTAAAATACGACTGTCTGTTGTGCATTTTTGCTAATTTTAATAAATATTATTCGTAACGAGCGACGCGACTGTTTAATTTTTAAAGCGAATTATTAATTCTTTTTTCTATTTCTGTTACGTGTTGTCTGAACACTTTGTCGGTATCATAAATGTCTTCTACGATTTTACATGCGTGTAAAACTGTTGCATGGTCTTTTCCTCCTATTTCGACGCCAATCATGGCAAGAGAGTGTTTTGTCATGTTTCGTGCAAAATACATTGCAATTTGCCGGGCTTGTACAATTTCGCGCTTACGTGTTTTTGAGTATATTATATCTATCGATAATCCGAAATAATCGCATACTGTGCGTTTTATCTTGTCAATGGAAATTTCACGTTTTGTAGAATTAACGAGGTAATCTATTACATTCTTTGCCATTTCGATAGTTATTATTTTTTTCGATTTGCCTGCGTTGTGTATCGACTCTGCGTACAGTGATGTAAATACGCCTTCAAGTTCACGAATATTTGTAGTTACTTTGCTTGCTATGTATTCTACTATTTCATCCGACATTTCTATGCCTTCATTGAATATTTTCTTTTTAAGTATTGCTTTGCGGGTTTCAAAATCAGGAGCTTTCAATTCAACTGTAAGTCCCCATCTGAATCTTGTCAGTAACCGTTCGTTTAATCCCGACAAATCTACCGGCGGTCTGTCTGATGTGAATATTAACTGTTTTCCGGACTGATGTAAATGATTGAATATTTGAAAAAATGCGCTTTGAGTGCCTTCTTTGCCTGCAAATTCCTGTATATCATCTATGATAAGAACATCCATCATTTGATAGAAATTTAAAAAATCATTCAGGTTGTTATTATATATTTGAGCATCTATGTATTGATTTTGAAACAGGCTTGCCATTACATAAAGCACTATTTTGTCAGGAAATTTTCGTTTAATTTCCAAACCTATTGCCTGCACCAAATGTGTTTTTCCCAATCCCGAACCTCCAAAAACAAACATGGGATTAAATGCTACCTTGCCCGGATTTTCGGCAATGGCTAAACCTGAGGAACGTGCAGTACGGTTACAGTCGCTTTCGACAAAATTACCGAATGTTTTATTTGAATTAAGCTGCGGATTTATTTCCATTTGCTGCAATCCGGGAATAATAAACGGGTTAAGCTGTTTTGTATTTTTGTTAGGAAAGGGCATCGGCGGATTTTTTACGTGAATGCCGGGATTTGTAGGATATGTTACGGTAGAGCCTTTGGTTACAACATGAACTTTGTAGTGCAATTCTGCATCTTTGCCTAAAACCATACGCAGAGCAAAACTAAGCAAATCGATGTAATTTGCTTCCAGATATTCATAAAAATATGGAGATGGAACAGAAATTGTAAGTGTAGCGCCTTTGAGTTCTATTGCAACGCATGGTTTAAACCACGTGTCGTAAACGTAGTCATTTGCCAGGTTATCTTTAATGATTTTCAGACATTTATCCCATACTTCCGTACAGGTAGAAGATTTATTTTCCATAACTAATTGAAGTGCTTTATCGTGTAAAATTTGCTATATAAAATTTTGTAACATATCGTTTTTAAAACGGAGAGCAAAGTTCATCAAAAAAAATGTTTCTTCAAAATTTTTTTTTGAAAAAAATCTTTATTTTTTTTTAATTGACTTATTTTCTGGTACAAAAAAAATTCAAAGCGTAAATTGTTCAAAAACAGCGCTATACAATTAACACATCTGATATTTAGATTGTTACAATGTTGAGTTTTTCTTACAAAATCAATCTTGATTAAAAAAATTACATTAATCGTATTCAATTTTTTTGAGACGGCAGGTTTGACGTTCAAAAAATCATTTTACTTACAAATTATAAGCATAATTCGGATATATATAAAGTCTAATAAAATTTTATAAATAATTGTGATTTATTATATTAAAAATAAATAATTTAAGTTTAATACTATTGAAATTTTCGACTGTATTCTATATAATATCAAACGCTGTAATCAAATATTTACAGACTCGTCGTAAGCGGCGGCGGCGGCTTCCATAAGCGCTTCGCTTATTGTAGGATGCGGATGTATTGACTTTATAATATCATGTCCTTTAACTCCAAGATTTACGGCGGTTACAATTCCTGCAATTATTTCGGTTACATTTGTTCCAATGCAGTGTGCCCCTATAAGTTTATCGGTTACAGCGTCAAATATAAGTTTTACAAAGCCATCGCGCTCTCCTGTTGCTGTTGCTTTTCCTGAAGCCGTAAATGGAAATTTTCCTGTTTTAATTTGATAACCTTCGGCAACAGCCTGTTTTTCCGTTAATCCTGCCGATGCTATTTCGGGCGAAGTGTAAATACAGGCAGGAATATTTCTGTAGTTTATTGGTTTTACATCTTTTTTTGCAATTTTTTCAACGCAGGTTATTGCTTCAGCCGAAGCCACGTGAGCCAGCGCAGGAGTTGCAATTATATCTCCGACAGCATAAATGCCTTCGATATTTGTTTTATAAAATTCGTCTGTTTTTATTTTTCCTTTTTCTGTTTCCACTCCGATTTTTTCAAGGTTCAAACCTTCTATATTCGGCGTGATTCCTGCTGCCGACAAAACTGTTTCTGCTTCAACAATTTCAATTCCTTTTCTTGTTTTCACTGTTATTCTGCACATATCGCCGCTTGTATCAACGTTTTCAACCGATGAATCTGTCATTATTTTTATTCCGTTTTTACGAAATGAGCGGCTTAATTGTGCCGAAATATCATCGTCTTCGTTAGGTACAATTGCAGAAAGAAATTCTACCAGCGTAACTTGAGTTCCTATTGTATTGTAAAAATATGCAAGTTCGCTGCCTATTGCGCCCGAACCGATAATAAGCATTGATTTGGGCTGTTTTGCAAGCGTCAATGCCTGACGATAGCCGATTACTTTTTTTTCGTCAGTCAAAACATTGTCAAGCGAACGCGAACGCGCTCCGGCTGCAATTATTATGTGCGGCGCCGATAATTCACATTTTTCATTATTGCTGTCAACTTCAACAGTATTTGCCGAACAAAACGAAGCAAAGCCTTTGATTACATCAATATTGTTTTTTTTGAGAAGAAATTCTATTCCCTTACTCATTGTTGCAGAAATATTGCGGCTGCGCAAAATAACCTTTTCAAAATCCATTTGCGCATTGCATGAAATTCCATAACTGTCGGCATGTTTTGCATATTGCAGCGTTTGAGCGCTTTTCAGCAAGGCTTTTGTGGGAATGCATCCCCAGTTCAAACATATTCCTCCAAGTAAATCTTTTTCGACAACTGCAACTTTCATTCCAAGTTGCGATGCGCGGACTGCCGCAACGTATCCGCCGGGGCCGCTTCCTATAACTATTAAATCATAACTGGTATTCATACTGTAATGTTTTTTATTATCCAAAAATTTTAAAATCCTGCAAAAATCCCTGCAAATCCAATGATAATACCGATTGTAAGTTTTATCAATTTCATATAAATAAAACTTTTTTTACTTTCGGCTAACAGCGGTAAAGCCGAGTGTCCATCCTGTACAAACGAGTTTGCAAGCAGCACGCTGAACGGAATAGAACCATTCATAAATAAAACAATAAATATTATGTGCGGACCGGATTCGGGAATCAAACCGACAGTTAATGCAAGCAATAACACTGAAACTCTGTTGTTGCTTATCCATTCGGTTATATTTATAAAATGCAGCAAAAAGTAAATTGCAACCAAAGCGCCTAATGTCCATAAAAATATTTTCAAAAAATGCTTTTTTATTACATGTCCCCAAAAATGGCTGTTAAGAAAAGAATCGCCGACTTTTACAATAACGTAAAGCGTAGCAATGCTTATAACTGCAAAAATTATATTTAACCAGTGTTCATTAAAAGCGGGGGTTAAATGTTGCGTGCAATAATATTCATTTGCAAATTGAGTTTCGTGAGAATGGTCGAACAATCCGCTCAAAATTCCGAGAATAAAGACGGTTATTCCTGAAATTAAAATTATACGCTTATATGTTATATTTTTGAGATTTTGCAAGATATTTCCATGAATATTTTCTTTTTTACAGACTTTTATTTCAAAATGATTTCTGTAATTGGGAGCGGGCGATTTTTTTACAAATAAATTTATTACAAAACCAATAAACACTGCAACAGCAAACAATAAAACTGTTATTATAATTGAAGTTTTAGGTATGGCGGCAAACATCATAAAAGCCTCATCGCCTAAAGAAACAATCATTACGGCGGTAAGCGCCCCGAAATTTACAATGCCGTGAGTAAAAAGCGAAACAATGGCAAATCCGCCAATGCAACCCGGAATAAGTCCAAGCAGTGCAGCAACTATCAATTGTTTGAATCGTGAGTTTTGCAGATTTTGTAATCGCTGTCCACCGGAAATTACGTTAATGTATTCGATAATGAGCATCATTACCATTACCAAACCGGTGATTAACAGTGAATTTCGAATAATATCAAATATGTCGTGAATCATTATTTCAGTAAAATTGGCGCAAAGATAGCATAAAATATCCAATAACACGCAGACGGAAAAAGTCATTCTGTGGTAAAAGAATTTACAACAACGACCGTTTCGATTCGCTCGCCGGGCGAATATTTGAGGTCGGAAAAAATGAAAATGGTTGCCATTGAAAGCACCTCTTATTGGGTTACGATTTGGGAAATCCTGTACGAAATGGGATTTGACTTGAAATTAGTCAATCCTGTGTACATAAAGCAAATGCAGGGCAGAAAGAGCGATGCCACAGATGCGCAATCCATTGCGCATCTGC
>JAISOH010000025.1 GCA_031275825.1 Prevotellaceae bacterium
TTACCGGTTTTACCGTTCTTAATCAAATCATTACTGTGGCAATGCGGACATTGAATTTCTATTGTATGAATCATTACTTATTATTTTTTGCAAAGATACAAAATAATCCTGATAATTTAAGACACTATCAAAAATTTCATACAGGTTTGAACAAAATATAAGAGTAAAAATTGTTAATGATTATATGTTTTTTAACACTTTCCCCAATTTTTCCTGTCCGATAATCTATATTATGAGACAAAAATTTTTGCGAAGTTAAAGATTATTTTTTATTTACAAATATCATATTTTTCAAAAATTTTTAAACCCAGCATGTAATATCTTGTCATTCTGCAATTTGTTTTGTCCGATAATATAGATTATCGGACAATTACAATTATTAACTAATTATTTTAAAATATTAAATTTAAATTTTATGAAAAAAATTTTATTAATTACGCTGGTTGCCTTACTGGGTACGGCAACAGCAAACGCTCAAATTAAATTTGGAGCAAAAGCAGGGGTAAATCTTTCTACCATAACCGATGCATCTGATACCGAATTGAAATTCGGTTTCCATGTTGGCGGTTTTGCCGAATTTACTATTACTGATGTTATAGGCATTCAGCCTGAAATTCTTTATTCTACACAAGGAGCAAATGATAAAAATAGTGATGGCGGTATATCACTTGGTTACATTAATGTTCCGGTATTGTTAAAGGTTAAGTTGGTAGAAGGACTTAGCGCCGAAGTTGGTCCTCAGGTTGGCTTTTTACTTTCGTCAAAAGCAGAAAGCGAAGATGTATCAATATCTATGAAAGATTACACAAATTCTCTTGACGTTTCTGCGGCTGTTGGATTGAGTTATACTTTTGCAGAAAAATTTGTTGTAGGCGCTCGTTATAATTTCGGTCTTACAAAGATATACAAAGAGTCCGAAAATTTTGATTTAGATGGTGCAAAACCCAAAAACAGCGTTATACAAATAAGCTTTGGTTACAAGTTTTAATTTGATTTTTAGTGTTAATAAAAAAGGCGGGAAAAAATCCTGCCTTTTTTGTTTGCTTGGTTTATTTCCTGTTTGCACACTCGAAAATTTGTACAATTACTAAAAAACGACTATATGTCTGTTTTATGTAATGTTTTTTGTGCAAATTCTTCAAGCATGCGTTTGTGTCTGTATATATCTTTTCGCAAACCTTGAAATTTCAAAACTGCATCCGAATAATCAAGTTCAAGCAAATCTTCGTACATGCGGGTGAGCCTGTTAAATTTATTTTTTGGACGAAAAGTCAATATTTTATTTTCATCGCTTACAAGCACATATTTGCGCTGATCGAACAGTTTTATTATTTCATCTTTATCGTCATTAACAGGCTGGTTCAAGTATATTTTTACTTTGGCAAATCCTATAAACGGATATATAACTGCAAAAACAATTACCAAACACAGCATTTGCAAAGGTCGCCCATCTTCTAAAAATCGGGACAGGCTTGCGCTTTCGGACATAACATCCTTACTCATAAAATATATAAACAGCAGTAACAGAAACAACAGTGCAATTAAATATACTGCAAATTTGAATGCGCGTTTAATATATCGTGTCATGGTTTATTTTACTGTTTTTTTAATTAATCACAAAGAACTTTTATTTATAGAATTCCATGCAAGCGAAGCCGAGCCGAGTATTGATACATCTTTGTTTTGAAGTTCGGATGGAATAATTTTTATTTTATTTTTCCAAAATTTCAGTACGTTCCTTTCAAAGGCTGCAATTGTCGGTTCAAAAATCAAATTGCCTGCTTTAGCCAGACCTCCAAACAAAAATATTGCTTCGGGAACTGTTATTGCAACTGCATTTGCAAGTGCAAGACCAAGTATTTCACCTGTTTTTTGAAATGTTTCTATTGCAATTTTATCGCCTCTTTCGGCAGCTTCGGTTATGTTTTTTGTTTCAAATTCGTCGAAACTTTTGTGACGGAAAACGCTGTCTTCATTGCTTTTGGACAGAAGTTCCCAAACCGTGCGTTTAACTCCCGGCGCCGAAGTGTAAGTTTCGAGGCAGCCGTATCGTCCGCAGCCGCATTCACGTCCGTTTTTCTCAACAATGACATGTCCGAGTTCGCCGGCAAGTCCATCGTGTCCGTAAATCATTTCGCCGTTGGCAACAAAACCGCTGCCGACACCTGTTCCAAGCGTAACAAAAAGAAAATCGCGCATTTTTGCTGCTCCGCCATAAACCATTTCTCCAATAGCGGCGGCGTTTGCATCATTGTCCAGTATTATGCAGATAGAAGGAAAAAACTTTTGCAAATTTGCTACTATAGGCAAAATCCCTTTCCACGGCAAATTAGGAGCGAAGGCTATTGTTCCTGTATTGTGATTGCCATTTGGAGCGCCAATGCCTATTCCGATAATTTCGGCATTTTCGACATTTTTTTCAAGTTTTACGATAACATCTTTCAGCGCGTTAATGTAATCGTCAAAATTGCTGTAATACGGCGTTGAAATATTTTCTTCAACATATATGTTGCCAATGCGGTCAACCATGCCGAATTTGGTATTCGTGCCGCCTATGTCTATTCCTACGACTAATTTTTTTGTGTCCATTTTTTTACTTTTTTGATGTTGTTTTTATTAATTAATTTGATTTTTTTTTCAATTCTTCCTGTTCTTTGATAATTTTTTCTTTTTTATGCTTTCGATTTTCCCATAATTGCAATATGATAATTGCAGCTATCAATATAATTGAGCCTGATATTGCAATATTCAGCATTAATGTGGTTTCGCCGTTTGCTATGTACATAAACAGCCAAACTATGCACATTCCCAAAAATATTGAAATAATAAATATCAGTAAAAGTCGTGTTATTCGTATAAACATATATTTTATTTTTTATTTTCAAGCGTCAAATCTACTATTTTTTTTTATAATACAAACAATGTCAGTTTATTTTTATGATATAATAATCTTTTTTACCTTTTTGTATAAGGATATATTTTTGGTTTAACAAATCGTTTTCCGTTATGATTTTTTCTGCATTTTCAATTTTTTGTTTATTTACGCCAAGTCCTCCGCCTGCTATAAGTTTGCGCAGTTCGCTTTTCGATGGGAAAATATTTGTAATTGTTGTCAGCAATTCAACTGTGTTTATTTTTCCGTTTATTATTGAATGTGATATTTCGTATTGAGGCACTCCGTCAAAAACGTTTAAAAACGTTTGTTCATCAAGTTTTGCAAGCGATTCGAATGTTGATTTTCCGAATAAAATTTGCGAAGCTTCAACTGCTGCCACGTAATCGTTTTCGGAATGAACCATGCATGTTACTTCTTTTGCCAGTCGTTTTTGCAAAATCCGCAAATGCGGCATTGCATCCTGTTCTTCAATAAGTTTGTCTATTTCATTTTTATCAATAAGGGTAAATATTTTGATATATCGTTTTGCATCTTCATCACTAACATTCAACCAGAATTGATAAAATTTATATGGAGAAGTATAATGTGCATCAAGCCAAATGTTTCCGCTTTCGGTTTTTCCGAATTTTCCGCCATCGG
The DNA here is from genome assembly GCA_031275825.1 of Prevotellaceae bacterium. Classification (GTDB taxonomy): domain Bacteria; phylum Bacteroidota; class Bacteroidia; order Bacteroidales; family UBA932; genus JAIRKV01. The sequence continues at coordinate 3,536 of JAISOH010000025.1, forward strand.
CTTTGGTAATAAGAGGACAGGTAAGAGCAAAGGCTTCGCCGCCTGTGGTTCTGCGAATAAGTTCTGTTCCCGTTGTAATATTTCCCCATTGGTCGCTGCCACCCATTTGAAGTTTGCAGTTTTTGCGAGTATTTAAAAACAAAAAGTCATAGGCTTGCAAAAGTTGATATGTAAATTCGGTAAACGACAGTCCATCTCTGGCTTCGCCGTTAAGACGCTTTTTCACCGAATCTTTTGCCATCATATAATTTACGGTAATATGCTTGCCAACATCTCGAACGAAATCAAGAAAGGAAAAATTTTTCATCCAGTCATAGTTGTTAACTATTTCGGCGACATTAGGGATATTGCCTTCAAAATCAAGAAATTTTGAGAGTTGCTTTTGTATTGCGTTCTGGTTATGCTGCAAAGTTTTTTCATCAAGCAGATTACGTTCGGTTGATTTTCCCGAAGGGTCTCCAATCATTCCCGTTGCTCCGCCTATGAGCGCTAAAGGTTTATGTCCGCAACGCTGAAGATGACGCAACATCATAACGCCGCAAAGATGACCTATGTGCAACGAATCGGCAGTAGGGTCAATTCCCAGGTAGGCAGTTGTTGTTTCTTTGTTTAACTGTTCTTCCGTACCAGGCATGATATCCTGAATCATTCCGCGCCATTTTAATTCTTCTACAAAATTCATCTGTTTATTATTCATATAAATTTAGGTAGCAAATGTACATGAAATTTTTGAGATTATATACAAACGGATAAAAATACACGGCAAAATTTACAGGAGATTTTGAATATTTACAGGGTATTATGACTGCGATTTTTGGAGTATTTTATCTGCATCGAGGTTGTCTTTTTCAATATCTTTGAAATAGTTTACCGTTCCTACTTTCAACTCTGCTGTTGAGGCGTCGTCGCAAACAATAATTCCTTTCGGGTGAGTTTGCAGAGCGGTAATTGTCCACATTTGGCTTACGCTTCCTTCGATGCCTTGCTGCAAGGCGCGGGCTTTGCCGTGTCCGTTCACTATTATCAAAACTTCTTTTGCATCCATTATTGTACCTACGCCGACAGTAAGCGCCGTTTTGGGAACTTTATTTACATCATTGTCGAAAAAACGTGAATTTGCAATTATCGTGTCTGTTGTGAGGGTTTTAATACGTGTTCGCGAGGCAAGGGATGAACCCGGTTCGTTAAAAGCGATATGTCCATCCGGACCGATTCCTCCGAGAAACAGGTCTATTCCGCTGTATGATTTTATTTTTGTTTCGTAATTACTGCATTCTTCGTCAAGATTTTTTGCGTTTCCGTTTAAAATATTTACGTTTTCTTTGTTTATATCTATATGGTTAAAAAAATTAGTCCACATGAATGTATGATAACTTTGTTCGTGATTTTGCGGTATTCCAATATATTCATCCATGTTGAAAGTAACGACATTTTTTAACGAAACTTTTTTTTCGTTAAACAGCCGTATCAACTCTCTGTAAGTTCCGAGCGGCGACGAACCGGTAGGCAAGCCGAGCACAAAAGGTTTTGCCGATGCTGGTTCAAAAGCGTTGATCTTTGCGGCAATATAAGCTGCCGCCCATTTTGATACATTTAGATAATCGGGTTGAATTATTAATCTCATACAGTTTATTTTTTATTTTATTGTTTTTTCAACAGTTCTTTTGCATTATCAACAGCGGCTTTGGTTATATTGCTACCGCTAAGCATTTTTGCAATTTCCATAATGCGTTCTTCGGGCGTCAGCAAGCGTATGTTTGTTGTGGTTGTGCCGGCTGATTCTTCTTTGTAAACAAAATAGTGGTTATTGCCTTTGCTTGCAATTTGAGGCAAATGCGTGATATTTATTATTTGCGAATTTTTTGCAAGGTTATTTATTATTTCACCTGTTTTGTCAGCAACATCGCCTGAAATTCCGGTGTCTATTTCATCGAAAATTATTGTTGGAAACATTCCGTTTTCAATTACAAGCGATTTCAAACTCAACATCAACCGCGATATTTCGCCTCCCGAAGCAACTTTTGAGATTTCCTGAGGAGCAATTTCTTTATTTGCCGAAAACAAAAACGTTACATTATCTTTTCCATATTGGCTGAACGTTTCGTTTTCGGTAAAATTTATATCAAGTACAGCATTTGGTATTCCAAGCGATTGCAACATTTGCACTACATGTTTTTCGATGCCGCCGATAACTTTTTTGCGTAATTGCGTAAGGTTTTCTGCTGTTGATTTCATTATGTCAAAACGTTTTGTTTTTTCTTTTTCAAGTTCTTCGAGGCGATTATCAAAATTCTCGATGTCAATAAGTTTTTGTTGAATATTTTCATGAATCGAAAGCAGTTCGGCTATTGTTGAAACTTTGTGTTTTTGCTGCAAATCGTAAATAATGCCAAGGCGGTTTTCGATGGCTTGCTGCCGTTCGGAGTCAAAATTTATATTTTCATTTTGACGGTCTATTTCGTCTGCCATATCGCAAAGTTCAATACGGCACGATTCCATTCTTGCAATAAAATTTTCGGCCTGTTTCGACAATTTTTCAATTTTTTTCATTGCCGATATGCTTTCGCGAATCATTGTATTTACGGATGTTTCGTCGCCTGCAAGAGCAGACAGCACATTTGCGTATGCCGTTTTTATTTCTTCGGCATGAGTTATCCTGTTCAGTTCGTTTTCCAAATCTTCCTGTTCGGCGGCTTGCAGCTTTACCGATAAAAACTGTTCGTTTTGAAAATTCAAATAGTCATATTCGTTTTTAGCCTGTTCCGCCTGTATTTTCAATTCGGATAATTGTTTTTCAGCATCTTTGTATAATGTAAACGCCGCCTGATATGCCTGTAATATTTCTTTATTTTTTGCCGCCGTATCAATTATTTCCATTTGGAAGGTTGTGTTCGACAGTAGCAGGTTTTGATGTTGCGAATGAATATCAACAAGTTGTTCGCCAATATTTTTAAGTTGCGATACGTTTACCGGAATATCGTTTATAAATGCTCGCGATTTGCCGTTGCCGCTTATTATGCGCCGAAAAATCGAAATTCTGTCAAATTCCGCGTCGTTATCTTCAAAAATCGGTTTAAATCTTTTGGGGTCGAGTTGAAAACTTACTTCAATCACGCAATTTTTTTCGGGATTTTTTATGACATTTGTTTCAGCTCGCTGCCCTAATGCCAGCGATAAAGCGCCAAGCAAAATTGATTTTCCTGCGCCTGTTTCTCCTGTAACAATACTCAAACCTTTATCGAAATCAATTTGCAATGAATTGATTATTGCATAATTTTCGATATTTATTGATTTAAGCATATCGTCTGTCGGATTTGTGTTTAAAATATATTGTTAAAATTCGCTTGTAGATTCCTTTATTACCTTGTATTTTGATTCGTTTGCATTGTCGATTTCAGCCAGAATGTTATAAACTCTTACTTTGTCGGGCATTGGTCCCTGCGAATATATGTTTACAATTTCATCGGCTTTTGCATCAAAAAACAGTTTCAAATAAGCAAGATAAGGGTCGGGTTTGTCGCGAAAAACTTTTTGTATTTCCGTCAATGCCTGCGCAACCTGTTCGCGGGCTTCGCTTGGTCGCTCCGACAGTCTGTCCAGCCCCAAACGATGGTATATGTGATAGGCGGAACGCACTCCGCTGTAGCGCGAATTAAGAATATTGTTAACAATCCAGTATCTGTTGCGCCGGTTGCCGTCAAATGCTTTCCAGCCTGCGCCAATTTCGTTTTGAGCGTTGGATACTATTTTTTGTGCTTTCTGGAAATATTCGGTGCCGCCGCGCGGTGAAAACGAATCGTAATCCAGTCCTATAATCAAATATACGTAATATGCTATAAGCGATGACAGATTTGATGTATGCGTATTTTCGTTAAATTCAATCTTGTCATATTCGTTGTATTTGAATTGAATATCGTTGTCGGAAAAATTGAGCATTGTAGTGTGATAGGATGAGCCGAAAACAGGACGTTTCGACTGTATTTGCATTGTGCCTTTAAATTCTCCCGAGTTTACTTCTTCCGTAATGTTTATAAATATCGAACATTCAATTCTTTCCTGTTGAGTATAAACATGGTTTGTCCAGTTTGTATTATTTACAAATTCGTACAGCGATTGCTGCAATGTACTGAAAATAGTGCGGTTTGTAGAACCTTGTATTCGTTGAGACGATACGCTTAATCTGCAAAACAGTTCCTGAGCATTGCACGTTAATGCCGTAAAAATCAGACATAATGAAATTAGTATTTTTTGCATGGCATTTACGTTTTTAATTATTAAACAGAAATAATGATTTACGTTTTTTTTAGTTTTCTTTCTCTTTTTCTTTCTTTTCAACAAGTCTGTAATAAATCCTGTCGTTTAGAAATTCATCAATAGCCATCAGTGTCGGTTTTGGCTGTTTTTCATAGAATTTTGAAAGTTCTATCTGTTCGTGATTTTCAAAAACTTCTTCAATTGTGTCGCCCATCGAAGTAAATTCTTCAAGTTTGCGGCTTAATTCCTGTTTTTGTTCTGCGGCTATTTGATTTGCGCGTTTTGTAATAATCATTACAGTTTCGTAAATATTATTTGTTTTGCTCGACAAATCTGTAATGTTTCGTGTTTGTGTTGTGGTTGAAAGCGTTTTTCTTTTTTCCATTTTATGTTTGTAATTTTAATTATTCGTTTGTATGTCTTTATTTGAGTTTTCCAATGATTTGCTGCCGAATTGGGTGGCTTTTACGGCAGTTGCATACATGTTTTCAACTTCTTTTTTATATTCCGACACCGGAAATTCGCTTGTAAAATTCAGATATTCATCTATAGCGCTCTGATAACGTTCTCTGCGTTTGTCGTATTTGCTGTGAGTTGCATACAGATAACTTGATTTAAGAATTAAAAACAGCGCTTCTTCGCGATGATTTGAGTCGGGATAATCTTGCAAATGATTTTTAAATGATTTTATGGCAGAGCGGTAATCTTCAATTTTGAAATATAATTTTGCAGCCATAAACGATTTATTAACAAGCCGCTGCTGCAACTCTTTCAATACTTCTTCGCTCTTTTTTCTGTATTCCTGATTTCCGGTTGGAAATGTGTAAAGATATTCGTTAATGGCAGTTATGCATTTAATTGTCGGAACCTGGTCGAGTTCGGGACGATGCGATTGCGAATAAAGGCACGCCGCATACAAAAATGTAGCTTCTTCGGCAAACGCGCTGCGAGGAAAAGTTCTTTTGAACATATCAAAATAATATTCGGCAGTGTAAGGGTCGCCAGACAGGTAATATGCTTTGGCATAATAAAAGTTTACGCTGTCGTCGCGTTCCGTTCCTCGAAGGTAAAGTAAAACAGGTTCAAAAAACTTGGCTGCATAACGATATTTACCTTTATTATAGCATTCCATTCCTAATTTGTACTTGGTTTCGTTGTCCGATTTTTTCAAAAGTTTTTCATATTTGCTGCACGACGACAGTGTAACAATCGCAACAAACAAAACGCTAATGATTCTTATTTTTTTCATTTTTTTACAAAAATTATATCCTTTGAGCCTGCAAAGGTAAAATTTTTATTCGACTTATCATAAAACAAATATTATAAACAATTAAAAAATTTTAAAATCATGTAGAAACCGTTTAAATTTCACGCATAATTTATTTTATTGAGATTTAATTTTTTGTTTGCAAACAAAAAAAATCGCTCCCGGAATGCGAAATACATTTCGGGAGCGATTCATTTTTATGCTGTACAATATAAACTACCGGTGATTGGTTACTTTGTAAAGACCGGGAACGCCGAGAACATACGTAATTTTGCCGTTGCGGGTGGAAGCAGTATAGAAATATTCTATATTATTTATTACCGTGCCGTCAGGTTTGCTTATGCTGGCAGGCAACATTCCAAAATTACGGACTTCGCAACTCGAATCGCAATTCGGATTATAGGTAAGCAGGAAATCTCGCCATCCACCGCAGCCGGGAGATACTTCATACAGTCCACTCCTTAAAAAAGTTATATCTGCAATATCGCGGCTTGCTGACAGGCCCATAATATAAGGTTCTCCGTTCTCAATTGTCGCGGCATTTGATATGTCATCCGCCGCAAAAGCGGGGGTGAATAATGAATAAGTTCCGGCATCCGTATCTAATTTTATCAGGTTATTGTTATCTCCCCAATAGTACCTCAGATATACAAGATTATTGATGGAAACCGCAGCTTCCTGATAATTATTTAGAGGTAACAAACCATTCAATGGCAAACCGGTTATTGACGTAGAAACATCTGTTCCCGAATCGTACCGGTAAGCGAAAATATTGGTATATAAAGAAGATGAATAAGATGAAATATTAGAAAGACCGGCTACATAAACCAGTTGATTGTTGTCTAATACTCCTATTGCCTCTCCATAATATACATACGATGCAGAAGACAGATGGTTGCTAAATGTTTTCAACAGTGTGCCGGTAGCGTCAAATTGCCACATGTTACCACTATTGGCATTGACCAAGTAAATAATACCTGAGTTATCAACAGCCAGAGCATTACTTAAAGAAAGATACTGGGATGGTACTGTAAACAGTTCCGTAATTACGCCTTGAGTATCCATTTTCATCAACTTCAAACTTGTCTCACTCGGCAGGTCCGGGTCAAGCGACCGGAAAAAATACAGGTTATCGCTGGCGTCTGTATATAAATCCCCTCCCGCATAACCAAAGGCATCGCAGACCCACTCAATATCAAATGTTTTGGGGTAAAGCGCCGCTATAAAACATTTATCGGTTGCCGACAGTTCAAAATTGCCTTCACCGGCATATGACTTGCTAACCAATATAGATCCCGGCAAAGGCAATACCATTATTGATGTTCCGTCGTATGCCGTATATTTGGTCTGCTCTGTAGTATAGAGAGTAATAATCTCATCTATAATTTGCTGTATGGAAACTCCAAAATGCCCAATTAATTTATTCCTGTTCAGCGTTGTACTTGGATTTATAAAAACAATATCAGACTCCGGTGACCGGTGTTCAAATCCCAATCCGAGCATTGCGCCATAAGACCTTAATATATCCGCCTTCACGTATGGTTCATATTCAGGGTCATCAAAAACATCACCGTTTTCATCGGTCATCCCTATAAAGTTAATAGATGCCTCATCCTGCGGTATGTTCCGGCAATCGGTGCCAACGGTTAGCCATGAAACGTAGGGACAGTCGCCATATTCAAACCCGATTTTAACATCGGCAGAATCGTTGTCGCCCACATATTCAAAACTGAGGTTGATGTATTCCAGCCATTCGGCTCCATATTCCATAACCTTTGCGCG
>JAISOH010000100.1 GCA_031275825.1 Prevotellaceae bacterium
AAACTGTATTCTTATTTATTTGCAATACTCTGCCTATATCACGAATGCCGCTACTGTTGAGTGTCATTTCCATTATTTTCTCTTTTGTCCCGGCTTTCCACGCATTATAGCGATATTCCGTTGAAAATGTTTTTTGCAACTGTTACACTGCCATTTTTGCGTCCCGTTACCGGTTTTACCATTCTTAATCAAATCATTACTGTGGCAATGCGGACATTGAATTTCTATTGTATGGATCATTACTTAATATTTTTTGCAAAGATACAAAATAATCATGATAATTTAAGACACTATCATTATTTTTACTACTTCTGCATGACCTCGAACATCATCATACTCTTTAACAAGTTTTTCCCAATCGCTTAAAAATCCTGTAATAACAAGTTCTGTTTTCAAACAGTTCGGTAAAATTGCCATTGCTTCTTCTGTCGAATAATTATTATTACGCAAATATAGATATTTTGTTTTAATATCTTCTAAATATTTTTTAAATTCATTTACTTTTTCAATGTTAAGAATGTTATAATTATTATGATACCAATGAGGTTTTATAAATCTAAATTCTTTGTTCTCGTAACTTGTATAATAATGAGGATATGTACCATCATACTGTGCAAAACTAAATGCTCTGTATTTTCTTAATTCATGACTTACAGGTTCGCTGCATATAATTTTTACGGATGTTCGATTTGGATGGTATATAGCAGGTTTTGAAGTTTCAAACTGTAAATGAGATTTGCTCCGTTTATATATTTTATCAACTTATTTTTCCAATGTCGACCAATCTATAATAACATTTATATGCTTGAAAAACACATTCTTGTGAACACGTTTTTTCACGGAGCCGTCACTAAAACTCATTTGTTTTCTTTTTTTGTTATACATGATGCAAATAATTCAAAAATAAATCATAATCAACTAAATATTAACATGTTATTAATGTTTTTGCATTGTAAAGATTTCACTTTGTGCAAGGGTATTGATTTATTTGAAAATTTCAAAATAAAATGTTAATTTTACACTGGACTGTTTGAAACAATAGAAAAATGAAGTAGAGTAAAGAATATCGCTCGTTTCCAAATCGTTACCCATTGAGGTGGCTCTTGAGTACAAGATTTTGTTTTTCAAAGGATTTTAGAAAAATTTTTCTTACCTTTGCAGATTAATTTTTATAAATAGTCTGTTTTAATTAAATGTCTGAAGAAAAAGAAATAAAAATCACAGGAGCGCGAACAAACAATCTTAAAAATGTAGATGTAACTATTCCACGCAACAAATTTACCGTTATAACAGGATTAAGCGGCAGCGGCAAATCATCGCTGGCATTCGACACAATTTATGCCGAAGGTCAGCGCCGATACATGGAAACACTGTCGGCTTATGCACGTCAATTTTTGGGAAACATGGAACGTCCCGATGTTGAAAGCATTAGCGGTTTAAGCCCGGTAATAGCCATAGAACAAAAAACTACAAATCGAAATCCGCGCTCAACAGTTGGAACAATCACCGAAATTTATGATTTTTTACGTCTTTTGTTTGCTCGCGCTTCTATTGCATATTCAAAGGAAACAGGCGAAGAAATGGTGCATTATACCGATGAGCAGATTGTAGAAATGATAATGAAAAACTTCAAAGGCAGAAAAACAATGATACTTGCTCCACTGGTTAAAGGTCGTAAGGGACATTACAAAGAACTGTTTGAACAGCAACACAGAAAGGGATTTATCAATGTACGAATCGATGGCAGTGTTCAGGAAATTAAGCCCCTGTTAAAAGTTGACAGGTATAAAAATCATTTTATAGAAATTGTAATTGATAAATTAATACCTGCTCAAAAAGACGAAAAACGTTTGATTAATTCTGTCAAAACAGCAATGATACACGGGAAAGGGTTGATAATGATTATGGATATCGAGACTAACGAAATAAGATATTACAGCAGAAATTTGATGTGTCCTACAACAGGAATTTCATACAGCGAACCTGCCCCACATTCGTTTTCGTTTAATTCGCCGCAAGGTGCCTGTCCGCACTGTAACGGACTTGGAACCGTGAGCGAAATGGATATCTCAAAAATAATTCCCGATACTTTGAAAAGCATAAAAAACGGCGGAATACAACCACTCGGAAAACAAACAGGTTCAACAATATTCTCGCAAATAGAAACAATACTTCGGAAATATAAGCTTTCTATTTCCGACCCTGTTGAAGATATTCCCGAAGATGTGATGAATATTATACTTTACGGGTCGGACGAACCGTTTAGAGTTGATGGAATTCAAGGCGGCGCATCTCAATATTTTATCACTTTTGAAGGTGTTATAAATTTCATAAACGAACGTCAGGCAACAGGTAGCGAATGGTCGCAAAACTGGGCTGACAGATTTATTAAATATGTTAAATGTCCCGTATGTCATGGAAGACGGCTTAATGAACAAACTCAATATTTCAAAATAGGAGATAAAAATATTTCGGATTTGTCGGAAATGGACATAAAAACGCTTTACGAATGGGCGCAAAATATTGAAAATAAATTGACAACACGGCAGCAAAACATTGCACGAGAAGTAATGAAAGAAATACGCTCACGACTTTCGTTTTTGATTGATGTCGGTTTGGATTACCTGTCGCTGAACCGCTCCACATATTCGCTTTCAGGCGGCGAAAGCCAGCGGATAAGGCTGGCAACACAGATTGGCTCCAAACTTATAAACGTACTGTATATTTTAGACGAACCAAGCATTGGATTACATCAGCGCGACAATATAAAATTGATAAATTCTCTGAAACTGCTTCGCGATGAAGGAAATTCCGTAATTGTTGTCGAGCACGATGAAGAAACCATTCGATCAGCCGATTATATAGTAGATGTTGGTCCTCGTGCAGGAATACACGGCGGCGAAATACTTTTTGAAGGAACGCCGGAACAAATTATCGAAAAAAAACCGGATTCGCTTACGGCAAAATACCTTTCGGGAGAAATGAAAATTAAAATTCCCGAAAATCGGCGTAGCGGTTCAGGTAAAATGCTTATACTGAAAGGAGCGAGAGGCAATAATCTTAAAAATATAGATGTGTCTTTCCCGCTTGAAAAGTTTATCTGCGTTACAGGAGTTTCGGGAAGCGGAAAATCAACGCTGATAAACGAAACATTACAACCTGTTTTAAGTAAACAGTTTTACCGTTCGCTGCAAAATCCATTAGATTTCGATTCTGTCGAAGGAATTGAACATATTGATAAGGTTATACAGATAGACCAGTCGCCAATAGGACGTACTCCGCGTTCAAATCCGGCAACATATACAAAACTGTTTGACGAAATTCGCAAACTTTTTGAACAAATTCCCGAATCCAAAATTCGCGGATACAAAGCAGGACGTTTTTCATTTAACGTAAAAGGAGGACGTTGCGAAGACTGCAAAGGAGCAGGCTTGCAAACAATAGAAATGAATTTTTTGCCTAATGTTTACGTAAAATGCAACACGTGCAACGGAAAAAGATATAATCGCGAAACGCTCGAAGTTTGTTACAGAGCAAAAAACATTAGCGAAATTCTTAATATGACAATCGACGAAGCATGCGATTTTTTTGCAAAACATCCGAATATTTACCGACGATTAAAAGTATTGCAGGATGTAGGGCTTGGCTATCTTACACTCGGACAACAGGCAACAACGCTTTCGGGAGGCGAAAGCCAACGCGTGAAGCTTGCTGCCGAACTTGCAAAAAACGATACGGGAAAAACATTTTATATCCTCGATGAGCCTACAACAGGTTTGCATTTTGAAGATGTGCGAATATTGCTTGGAGTTCTTAATAAACTTGTAGACAAAGGCAATACCGTACTTGTGATTGAACATAATCTGGAAGTTATAAAAGTTGCCGATTACATAATTGATTTGGGAAAAGATGGTGGAGAGCGCGGCGGAGAAGTATTATGCTGCGGAACTCCCGAAGAAATTGCAAAGTGTAACAACAGTTATACTGCCGAATTTTTAAGAAAGGTCATCAGATAATAAATGCAAAAAAACTAACAGATGTCTGCACAATAACATATTATTGAAGAAATTGCCGTCGGCAAAGATGTAAAATTCAATATGTTTAATGCTGCCGTCATAATTTTAATGAGGCTGTCTTAAAACTCCGGTTTCGTCATTGTGAGCCGTTAGGCAAAGCAATCTAAATGTTGATTATCAATGGATTGCTTCGGGCTAAAGCCATCGCAATGACGTGTAAAATACCATTTTGAGACAGCCTCAATTAAAAATTTAACAGTAATGCAAAAAAAATATACATTTGCAAAAAATTTAATCGGGGGAAAGATGAATACTAATCATCACAATTTTAGCGACAGCATACAAAGCGAACAGAAAAACCATAAACGGGCAGATGATTTTTATTTAAATTATCTGCAAGTAACCGATATTGTGCGTTACAACCGAAACACGGAAGCAGACATGAAAATGCAGCGCTCCGATATTGATGTTTCTTTTTGCCGCAAGGGTAAATATGTAAAAATTTCCGAAAAATTTCGTGCCAAAGATTTTGGCGATTTGTATGTTGAGTTTTACAGTAAATTTCCTGATGTTCGCGGCTGGCTTGACAAGTCAAAAGCTGATTACATAGCGTATTTTTTTCCCGCACGCATATTTATTATAGATGAAAAGGCTCTTTCGGCATTTTATAAAAATTGCCTGTCAAATGCCATATCCGAAGATATTTTCAAACGTTTGATTGAACAGAATCCCAACGGTAACGCACAAAAGCCGGCTTTGATAAAGATACTGGACAACAGTTATAAAATACAAATAATTCAGGCGTACAATCAAACCGAAGACGCCTCGTGGTACACAATGGGAATTGCTGTTCCGTTTAAGATTCTGGCTGATTTTGATATTTATTGCAAAGAATTTGGTTTTTAACCGTAGCGGTTATTCTGCAAAAACAAAGGCTCCCCTGTCGCTTACATAATGATGATTTATGTTTCTGTTTTCGGCTTCGGCTATCCAGCGACTGGCTTGACGTTCCTGTACGGATGAATCTATTATCAGCATTTTGGGTTGATAACTGTTTAATATCTTTTGAATGTCATTTCCAAAATATTTATTCACTATTAAAAAATCAACATCCAATGGCTTTTGCGATTGAAAAACATCATCTTCATTCGTGATTTTTATTGATTTTTTATTAAACCAGATGATGTTTTTATAAGATTTTATGATGTCGGTTTTTTCAAAATTATCGGAAATCAAAAGCGTTTTTGAATTTTTTATTCCGAGTTTTATAAAATTATTTTCCGTATTAAACTCAAATTTGTCATTCCTGTTTTCATGGTCGCGTATGTTCACCGAATTTTGTCCTGAAACAAAACTTATAAACGTTGAATTTTTTGTACTGTAAACAATCATTTGCCTCTGTTTTTCATGTTTTGCTTTTTGCAAAGAAGTTATTCCGCAAAACACAGTCAAACACAAAAATATTGCGATTAAATTTTTTTTGTTTCCAAATTCAATATAAAATGCTGAAAGTATTAGTGCAACAATGATTACACAAACCTGTAACTTGCTGACATAAATGTTGTTTATAAACGAATGCGGCAACATTTCAACATGTTGCGTAATGCCGTTTGCAAGAGAAACACAAATGTTCAAAAATTTCCCAATCCATATTCCAATAAATGGAATCCACGACAGAAAAAAAGTTGCTGCAACAGTAAACATTATAATTGTAACCAGCGGAATTATCAAAATGTTTGTAATAATAAAATAACTAGGGAAAGAGTGAAAATAAAATATCGTTATCACCGAAGTTCCTAATTGTGCGGCAATTGAAAGAGTTGCAAGGGCAAAAATGTATTTAAGAATTTTGTTACGCATATAAACTGTTTTGTTCATCAAAGGCTGAAAATAAACTATTGCAATTACAGAACAGTATGACAGTTGAAATCCTGTTTCAAAAATGCTGTAAGGATTTATAATCGACAAAAAAAATGCAGATGCCGCCAGTGAATTGTAAATATTGACTTTTTTGCCGTACAAATCGCCAAACAGTACAAACGAAAACATTACGCAGGCGCGACAAACCGAAGGCGAAAATGCAGCAAGCGCCGCATACAGCCAGATTCCGAAAAAAACCGTTCCTGCTCTGATAAATTTGCCGAACCGGCGTTTTTTTACCATACTCAACAAAAAAACCAGAACCGAATATACCAATCCTACGTGCAATCCGCTCACCGCAAGAACATGCATTGCTCCAGCCACAGTATACGAATTAATAATATCATCGCTCAACAGTCGCTTGTCGCCTATAATCAAGGCACGAAGAACAGCAAAATTATCGCCGCCGATACCGGCTTTTTCAAAACAGTTAAACATTGCAGTCTGAATATTTAAAATTGCCTTCCTGAACCACAAATTTTCATGCCGAATTTTTTTGTAACCGTCTGCAGATACAAATGCAGTTGCAAAAAATTTTCGCCGTACAAGATAATATGAATAATCAAACTCTTCAGGATTTTCAGGCGGCGAATTTGCGTTAAAAACCGCATTCAGCATTAAAACATCGCCAATATTCAGAATGTTTGAAACGCTGTCGGTTGGTACGTAAACAAAAACTTTTTCATTAACGCCAATCAGGTTTTTCAAACTGTCGCGATATGCCGTTATTTTTAATGTCAGTTTGGTAAAACGTTCATTAATATCAGGTTTTTCGATAATTACTCCATTAAAAAATGACTGTTTTTCAAGCATCAATACCGTATGATGACAGCGATTTTTCATTATTCCCGCTCCAAGCAAAAATAAACTGCAAAATATCAAAACTCCCCAAAGCCATCGGTATCGGTACGACTTGCCAAGCCGTACAAAGAACATCATAAAGAAAACGGACAGTAAAACAAAAAGCGGAAGTGAAAAATCAAATTTCTGTCGAAAAATCAATTCTTCTGCAACAATTCCGCATAAAAACGGAACAAGCAATCTGACAAAAGGCAGTCGCCGAATATGTTCTATAAAACTTACAGCGTATTTCACACGCATATTTTTTGGTAATACAAAGTTGTGTATTTTTGATCAATAAACAAAATATTATGCAAAAAAATACAGTTAAATTGCAAACGTCAAAACGTTAATCATTCGCGCCTTGCAAATGAGTTAAACTGTTAAAAACAAAAACAAACAGTTTGTATTTATACAAATCTGCTTACTACAAAAGAGGCTGTCTTAAAACTCCGGTTTCGTCATTGCGAACTGCGAGCCCCCACGCTACGCTCGGGGCAGGCTGCGCGAAGCAGGAAGCAATCCAAATGTTGATTATTATCAATGGATTGCTTTTGGATTATCCCGCGCAATTACGTGTAAAATATCATTTTAAGACAGCCTCTTTATTTTTAAAAATTGTGTAAACAAATTATCTGTATTTTTCTAATTTACGTTTGCGTTTTGCAGCCGAGCGTTTCATTAAAATAAAGATAATAAATAATACGACAACGGTTACTGCCAAATAATAAACGGTACAGTCGCAACTGTCGGATGATTCGTTTGTTAAATTGCCGTACAAATCATAAAATTCGATTTTACCATCGCTTGCAAACTGTTTCAGATTGCTTGCATATTTTTTATCGCCTACAACAATAATCCATGCATTTTTCGGGTGAATGTACTTTTTTGCTGCTTCTTCAATATCCCGAATTGTAAGAGCCTCAATACTTTTCAGATAATTTTTGAAATAATCGGCAGGCAGATTATATTTATCAATAGCAACAGCAAAATTGGCAATTGTGCCGGAATTTTGCAAACTGCGACCGAAACTGCCCATAGTAAATGCTTTTGCTGCAGCAAGATCCTGTTCGGATATGGGAGTATCAATGATTCTTTGCATTTCAAAAAGAATTTGGCTGACTGCGCTGTCTGTAACATCATTTTTAACGCCTGCCGATGCCGAATAATACCCTATAACATCGTCAGCAGCAAGTTCGTTGTAGCAACCGTAGGTATAACCGTGAGCTTCACGAAGATTCTGGAATAAACGTCCGCTTGCACCTCCGCCTAAAATATGAGTCATAAGGTTTGCCTTAAAATAGTCGCTGTTATAATATTTGTAATCAACAGGATAGCAAATACTGATTTCGGATTGAACAGCGCCTTCTTTATGAACAAATGCTACCCGTACTTTTTCGGGAGCTTTGGGCTGTTCATATTTATATTCGGGAACTTCGTGTTTTTCCCAGTTTTTGAAATATTTTTCAACTTCGGTTTTAGCTTCTGCAAGCGTAATGTCGCCGACAATAACAAGGCGTGTTTTGTTGGGAGCTATAAATGTTTTATAATATTCGTTCATGTCGTCAACTGTAATTTTCTTAATTGTTTCGCCGGTAAACATTTCGCCTTTGGGATGATTTTTACCGTACATCAATATTCGCGAAATAACAGACATCATTTGTTTAGGATCTCTGCTCATGTATGCAAGTGCCGAAATTGTCTGATTTTTTGCCAGATCAAGTTCTTCATCCGTAAATACCGGATTAAGTAAAACATCTGCAAACAGTTCTATCATTTTTGAACGGTATTTTGAAAGTCCGCTTACAAATCCTGCCGTACTTGAAAATTCAAAATTTGCGCCAATCAAATCAAACGATTTGTTTATTTCCGATTTTGTTTTACTTGTTGTTGCCTTTCCTGCAACCGAAGAAAATATCTCGGAAATACCGGCTTTTTCTCCATAAGTTTTTGAGTCAATATCAAACCGGAAAGAAAAATAAACTTTGGGCAGTTTGTGGTCTTCAACAACAAAAACCTTGAGTCCGTTACCAAGTGTAAACGTTTGATCACTCTTAATTTTTATTTCGTTTGCCGGAGCGGGTTTCGGCTGAATGCTTCTATCTAATGTTTGCGCATTGGTAAAACCTGTACAAATTGCAAACATTAACAAAATTATTATGTTTTTTTTCATCTTCATTAATTTTTGTGTAATAAATATTCAATTATAAAATTATTTACTTTTTTTCATCGATTGTGGCAAGTAATATAATACTACCCTGTTTTCGGGCTTCAGATATTTTTCGGCAACGCGTTTAATGTCATCACGAGTAATATTGCTGTAATTTAAAAGTTCGCTGTTAATCATTTTTGCATTTTTAAAATACGTATGATATTCTGCCAGCGTGTGAGCTATATTTGATATTGAACTTTTGTCCATTACTATTTCGGTTTCTTTTGTTGCAATTGCTTTCTGTAATTCTTCATCGCTTACATAATAATTTACAATGCTGTCAACTTCATGATTAATAGCATCTTCGGTGTCTTTCAGATTGCCTCCGAAATTTGCAAGTCCAAATATGATATTCAATCCGGGATTTTCTAAAGGAATGGATAATGAAAAGATTTCCGTAGCTTTATTTTTGTTAATTATATTGTCTTTGAAACGCGAACTGTTGCCTCCCGAAAGAATAGAATTTAAAATTTCAAAAGCATAATAATCCTTTGAACCGTAAGCGGGCGAGCGATAACCCATAAATACCGCATGCAATGTAATATTGTCGTAAACAGTATCGCGAATTTCGCCGGCAAGAGGTTTTTCAACAATCGAATAGCGTTTTATCTGTTGACTGCCGCGCGGAATATCGCCAAAATATTTCTCAACCATTTTTTTTGCCGTTTCTGTTTGAAAATCTCCTGCAATAACCAGCACAGCATTGTTTGGAACATAATACATTCTGTAAAAATCAACAACATCCTTATCTGTGGCATTGCGTATATGTTCGGGGTCTCCGATAACAGGCCACTTGTAATGATGTTCCCTAAATGCGCGTTTGAAAAGTTCTTCCTGAAATGAACCGTATTGCTGATTATCCATTCGTTGCTTGCGTTCTTCTATAACAACATTTTTTTGTGTTGCAATTCCGGTCGAATCGATTTTTGCGTGTAACATTCGTTCCGATTCCAGCCATAAAGCCAGTTCAATCTGATTTGATGGCATTAATTCGTAATAGTAAGTACGGTCGTTGGTTGTATTGGCATTTAATTCACCTCCGTTTGACTGTACTATCTTCATATATTCGCCGCGTCCTATGTATTCGGAGCCTTCGAATAACAAATGTTCAAACAGATGAGCAAATCCTGTTCTGTCTGGATTTTCATCTTTTGAACCGACATGATACATCAGGCTTACAACCACATTTGGAGTAGAATTATCCTGATGCAAAATTACATGTAATCCGTTGTTGAGGTCATACTCAACAATCGGAATATTAATTTTTTGCGCATTTGCCGCAAATACAAAACAAAGGGCAATGCAAATGTTTAAAATTTTCTTCATCATATATTCTTAATTATTATTTTATAAAATTTATTAATTGTTTATTTATTTACTTTCATTCGGATTCCGAAAGAAGTATCATTAATTTTTCAATTTTAGCGGTTACGACAGCCGATTTGCATTTAAAGTTATTAAAGATGAACGAAAAACACAAATCTTTTCCTGATTTTGTCGTAAGATATCCGCTATAAGAACGTACTGCCGACAACGAACCGCTTTTTGCTTTTACATTGCCTTCGGCTACTGTTTTTTTCAACATGTTTCTCATTGTTCCATCAACTCCTGCAACAGGAAACGATTGAATAAAATGTTCATATACGGCGCTATTGTACATTGCCGACAAATATTCGCACATAAATTTTGTTGTTACAAAATTATGTCTTGACAGTCCGCTGCCATCAGACTGATAAAAACCATCTGTTGCAATATTCATATCTTTAAGTTTTGCGGCAACAAGTTTTCGTCCTTCGTAAATTGAACCGTCATTGCCCGACTCTGCTCCTATTGTTTTCAAAACCGTTTCGGCAAAACTGTTATTGCTGTTTTTGTTTGTTTCGTAAATAATTTCGGTATATGCAGGCGAACTGTATGTATAAAAATGTTTGCGGTTTTGATTTGACATATAAGATGTTCGCCTTTCCATAATTTCCATACGGTTTGATGTTTTAACTCCGTTTCGATTCAGATAATTATTGAAATACCATGCGCAAACGTATGCAGGATTAGGAATTGCTGCCAAAATTGTTTTACTGCGCGAATTTATCAAAACCTTACCTGTTAATAACGCTCGTTGCGAATATGGCGAACTGTACAAATTTATACCCGTACCGTTTATGCTGTCGGTTGATGTAAGATAATTTTCCCATGAAATTTCCGGAATATAAGGTTTGACACTGTCGAGGCTTGGTTTTTTGTTAATACTTGCAGCCGGCTGTATGTATAATTTACATTTATTGTCAATAAACTGAATTCCGCTGACGCCTGCTCCGTAATCTGTTCCAATGTCATCAAATTCCCATGACCCGGGACGGTTTTCGTCATCAAAAAAACGGGTATCGGCAACAATTTTACCTTTTATATTGTTAATTCCCAAATTTTTGATTGCTTGCGTCCATTTATTAAAAACAGTATCGGGAACAGTATTTTCGTAAACGGAAGATCCAAGCGATGGGTCGCCGCCGCCAGTGATATAAATATCTCCATCGAGTATTGAATCAACAATTTTACCTGTGTATTCAAGTTTTGTTTTGAACGTATAATCGGCGCCAAGCAGCAACAGTCCTGTTCCCGTAGTTACTATTTTCATGTTGGATGCAGGCAGCAAACAGTATTGTGAATTGTGTCCAAACAAAATTTCTCCGCTTTTTGCATCTGCAACCGAAACGCTCCAAACAGCGCCGGTCAAATCATTATCATATAATTTCATAGTATCAACATATCCGACAAATTTTTGAAAATAAGCCGGATTATTTTGCGAAAATACAGGTTTACATGCAATAATAAAAATAAATATAAGAAAACCGATTTTTTTCATTATCCAATTCGATTAAATTGATTACAAAGATAAAGTAAATAAATGACTAAACTGTTAAAATTAAAATATTTTTGACATTTCAAAAAACTGTTTAAATTTAATTAGTCTTTCCTTGAGTAACTGTCGAAATCTTATAAATAAATTAGAGTTTATATTAAATAGTTGTATAATACGTTATTTTACATATCTTTGTAAAAAATGTAAAATAAGATACAACAAAGTCAGAAAAAATTCAGCCTGCGTGTTAAGTTTAACAAGTCTGCC
>JAISOH010000112.1 GCA_031275825.1 Prevotellaceae bacterium
CACGATGCTTTCCGGTCTTCATAAAGCGGGTTCAGGAAGTTGCGCCCGACGCGCCACTGTCCCGGAACATAATGTTTGAAAACGTCCAGACCGTTATTTGTCAGCCTTAATATCTCGTCTTTATTCAACATGAAGCCGGTAATTTTTAATCAAGTCCTGTAAACATTCCTGCGTACTGCGTATAAGACGTTCATTCAACAGCCGTTGAATTTCGCTTATCCGGTAAAAATTTTTACCGCTTATCCGCGAATAGTTAATCTCGCCCTTTGCCCGCAATCGCTGTAATGTCCGGACACTTATCTTGAGAAACGTGCACACTTCATAGCTGTCCACCCAACCATCGGTTGTTTCTCCGTTTTCCCGTTCCTGGCAGGCTTTCACGAATTGGGTTATCGTATTGATTTTTGCCATCAATTCCTTGTACGCCTGTGATTCGATTGTAATAACATCCATAATGAAATAATTTTTCTGCAAAGGTCGGAAGACCGGAAAAATCAAATTCATTGGTAATGTATTAAAAGTGTCGTTTTTAACATTTGAGGAGTAATCTGAAAAATGTAATCATCTGGCAAATAACTATTTGCTATTTTCATGAAAGACGAAAAAGACAGAAATCGGGCTAAAAATACATTATATTTTTTGAATTACATAAACGGTTGACAATTAAATAAATGTGAATTTATCATGGTAAAAAACAGGCAAAAAAGAGGCAAAAACACCGTTTTTTGATGTAAAAGGCAAATTGACCGGAGAAAAAAATATTGTTATTCGCTTAGAACGAACACGTTACTAAATATACAAATACATGTTTTTGACATTTATTCGCATAAAAACGAGTTTTAGTACATTAAAGTAATCAAAAAATGATTGTTTCGGCACTAAAACCAACACTTTCGTGGACAACCGGAAAAATATGAATCAGTGAAAACAGAATGTCAATTTTTCATCATTTCCGACATCTGATACAGGTAAAAGAATGCTTCGGGGTTAGATTTTTTTATTTTGTTCAGTTTGGTATTCATCGGCTCGGCGATTAGCAGGTTTTTCATATCAATATTTTGATTAAAATGCTTGAACTGTGTTACTCCGTACTTTATCACGGAAGCGATATATGCCGCTTTTGCCGCATAAGTAATTGCTTTTTCAAGATGAAAGGATTCTGAAAAAATAAATGGCTTGACCTGCACTATGCCCTTGCTAAGGATATTAAAATCCGCTTTTCCCAAACTTTGACGCAAACAAACCGATAAGGAAGTTTCAATGATGTCGTCCAGTACATCTTCTACACTGCATCTGTTTTCACGGTACAGTAATTCCGTTCCGGCGAAGGAAGAAAATACGGTCGATACAATTTCAGGATTATCCACCCTGTCGCACAGGCAGCCAATGTCATACATCTGCTTGATAATTTCCATTCCCATTTCCTTACTGCCTTTACGGTAAGGTATTCCGGTCGTATTCGGGGCAAATGCGGTCAGTTTATCTCCCAGTATATTGTTGTAATCAGGCAGGCGTATCATGACAGGCTTGTTTTCCTGATTGACGAAAATACTGTCAACGGGTAACTCTATAATGTCCCGGTAATGAATATCTTCTTTCAGGACATCCAGCAAAATATGCGATTCCTGATTGTTGAGGGCTGAAATAAACAGGCATTTGTAGTGTTCCTTGTCAATGTTTGTTCCTGCAGTTCTTTCCTGTTTTTCAAAACCGGTGAACCCTTTCCCGGCACATACCTTTTTTAGGGTACCGGTCAGGTCTTTTGATTTTTCCGGCACAATAATGTCAATATCTATCGACAGTCTTTTGCCGGAATCGAACAGCAGCATAAGCGCAGTTCCACCTTTAAAAATATAGTCCAGTTCCGATTCGGACAAACCCTCCAGAAGCATCAATGCCCTGATTACCTTTTCAACAAGGATTTTATCCGCCTTTCCAGATTTAGATATCTTTTCAATCCATTCTTTTGTAATACTTTCCTCTCCTATCATGACTTCTAATTATTGACAGCAATTTTATTTTACTGTCGTTTTATAGTATTTATGAGTTCCTGTATCCTGACTTTTTTTTCTTTTCTTGCGGCATACCGGAGCATGGCGCTCTCATTGATGGTATATTTTTCAAAGGCGCTGTCGTATATTGAGAATACCTCATTTCCCTGAAACGGAAAAAATTCCCTGTCCGTAGCCAAATCCACCAGTATTTTTTCCATCGAAGCCACCGGAATATCTTCCCGTTCCAGTACTGGTGCGTGAGATACAAGCGGACGGATACAGACCGTTCCTGCCAGTTCGGAAATATCATCATACGTTTTCCGTATATTTGTAACATGCCTGTCTTTTTCCTTCAATTTGTAATAGACAGCGTCCGTCGCATCACGCTCCACATCCACAAACAGGATATTGAAATTAATAAGATTGTGGCTGAAATGATTAACCGTGGCCAATTCCCATACGCAGAAACCGGTATATGGAAATTCTTTTTTGATACTGCGAGCGGTCTTTTTCATTTGGGGAGATAAATCAGGCTGAAACGGATTGGATTTTCCCAAACGATAAATACCGCGTCCGACACGTTGGATGACGCCTGCCTGCACCAAAGCATGTATCCGCCAATTTACAGCCGTTCGGGAAATATCTGAATCCCGGTCACTGTAAAATCGGAAAATATCAGCCACATCAAAGTCTTTTTGATGTCCGAAATGCTCTGTTAATGCGCCATTCAACTTGTCATCCATATTTAACGGGATTAAAATCATGCTGCAAAGATAACAAATTATTGACAGTAATCGCCTTTTACTGTCAATAATTTGTTTTTAGGACAAGTCAAAATTGAGTGTAAGGTGCAAGCACATATGTATATGTGGCTTGCACCTTACACCAACGTAAATAATTATTGTCTTTTGTCTTTTCCTGATTTTGGTTGACTGTTGGGACAGACAATCCCTGTAGAAAGTTGACTCAGTTAATTATTATTCCTTGTTTAAGTTGACTTCATTTGGTTTGTCCCTGCCTGCGGTTGCCTGATGAGCGTAGCTCGAAGGCAAGCGCAGGCAGGGACAAAGGTATACTTTATTTAGGGATTACCTTCCATATTAGAGAATTTATTTATGGCTGACTCCCGATAGCTATTCCATCTTTTCTTGAGTCTACCTTGGCATAAGGACGCTTCCTGAGGTGTCATCATGTCTATACTCATGTGAGGCCGACTCTTGTTGTAGAACTCCACAGCCGCATCTACGCCTGCCCTCACTTCGGCGAGAGAGCTGAAACGGCGGCCGTAAAACAACTCATTTTTGAATGTGCTGTTTACCCGCTCTGCTTGGGGATTTTCCTTGGGATTTCCACTTTCGGTCATGCTGATTGCGATC
>JAISOH010000010.1 GCA_031275825.1 Prevotellaceae bacterium
AATCATTAATTAGTGGCTGACGCCCTCGTAAAGGCGTATTTCAGGATTTTAATAAGGTTTCAACAGTTTTTAAAATAATAAACCGTCAACAGTTAAGTGATAAATATTCTATTGATTAAATCGTTGAACTCTGTTTGTTTATCAGCCGCCTGTATCGGGACATGACAGACAGCGCCGAAAATTATAATCTGGTGTAACATTGAATTATTAACAAATTGTTTGTAGAGTTATTACTGAAAAGGACAAATATCTTTTTCTCCTACAAAGGTTTTCACATTATATTAAATCCAATAAATTTATACAATTGAAAAAAAGTTATACCTTTTGCAAAAACAATAAAGAGTATGTCAAAAGAGAAACTAAAGGTAAACGTGTCGGCGGAAGAGATAGCCTGTCAATTATGCATGGAAGGGAAAATTACGCCAAAAAATGACAAAACCCTCTCCAAAAACGGGCAAAAGTCGGTTGTTTTATCAAAAATCACCGTTTTTGTCGTGTTTTTTGATAGTCAACAAAAAATCAATCAATTTTATCCGGCAAGGATGAAACTTGTAGCCTGAAAATAAAAAAAGAGGCTGACCTTTTGGGACAGCCCTTTTTTTTATCTGTATTCACTTCTCCGAAGCGAAGCCAGTATATTTATCATTATATTCGACGTAACGTCTTTCGTTTCTCTACAGCAACGGAATAACCGACTATCTCCGTTAATTTACATCAAAGCAAAAGAAGAAAAAAAAATTATTTACTCATATTAACAGAATATATATTCGGCATAAAATTATCGCGGAAAATAAAATTCAAATGTTTTGTCAGAATAGCAGATAATTATACGTTCTACTTCGCGACTGTTATATTTTGGCTCCGGTTGAGCCAAAATATCGACTGCTTTATCATTATTTATACTTTTTTCCTCGATATTTTCATCTGTTTTATTGGACGTTGATGAGAATAAGTCATTAAATTTATCGTCAAAAAGCGATTGCTCTCTGGCTTCTCTATACATTTTTCCAGAACCGGTAATCAGCCATTCTACATTAAGTTGAGGAAAAGATTTAAGCATTTTTTGAATAAAGTCGAGGCTGGGTTTGTTGCGTTCCGAAATTATGTGCGAAATATTGGCAGGCTGCACGCCTATAATGTCGGCAAAACGCGCAGGCGATAATTTTTCCGCATTTAGAAAATTTATAATCCTATCTTTCATAATAATCAAAATTTTGTTGTTAATATTAAAAATAAATCAAGTTACAAATGTAAATAAAATTTATTTTACAAATGTAAATGTTCTTGTGTTTACAAATGTAAACAAAGCGTGTGTGTATATGTATTTACATTTGTATATTATGCTTTAACAACTTGTAAATTATATTTAGATAAAATTCATATTTATCTGGATATAATATATTTAATATATATAAATTTCAAGTATTAATATGAAATTACCAGTGATATTGAAAAAACAAGAATATACATTGATTTTTTTATTTATATAAACATATATATAATATTGATAATAAGATAAATATAATTAACAAATACATCGATTTACATTTGTAAATTTATGGGGACTTGAATTGGTTTACATTTATAAATAAAATTATTTTTGACAAGAATTTTTTGTTTTTAAAATGTTAGAAAAACTACTTTACATTTGTAAATGCAATAAAAAACCGATACATTTGTGTATCGGTTAAAAAATCACTAAAACTGTAAGCCGGATTCTGTTTTCAATCCTGCGATTAAAATTCTATCATTTATCTTAGCAACCTACCCCTCGACAACGAGCGAGCAACTCTTAAATGCCGATATACATGGTCTTGCAAGCTGTTAGTGTGTACGAATATTGCCGTCACCGACAATAACGGCAGGCTCTTATCTTTGCCTTTTCACCCTTACTCAATATTTCACACGAAAATGCAGAGCGGTTATTTTCTGTTACACTTTCTATACTCTCGCGAATATCTGCACTTTCTGCAGAACAGTGCTCTGTCTTGCCCGGACTTTCCTCTCTAATTAAAAATCAGAGCGATAGAACGTTTTAGTGATAAATTATATATCAAAATTTTTATAAACAGGCTATTTGTCTTCAATCCATTTTATAATTTCTTCATCATCAGGACTTGTGCGCGGTGAGAACGTTTTTACCCAATTACCGTTTTCGTCAATCAAAAATTTCTGGAAATTCCATGTTACTTCGGCATCATCCTTACCATTCCCTGTTTTCTGTGTAAGCCATTTATAAATAGGAGCGATGTCGTTGCCTTTGACCGATATTTTTTCCATCATTGGAAAAGTAACACCGTAATTTGCAGTACAAAATTCCTTTATTTCCTGATTTGTTCCGGGTTCTTGCGCTCCGAAATTATTTGCAGGAAAAGCTATGATAATAAAATTACTGTTTGCATATTTTTCATACAATTCCTGTAATTGTTTGTATTGAGGCGTAAGTCCACATTTTGATGCAACATTAACAACCATAATTTTTTTGCCTCTAAATTCAGACATCGGCAGTTCGTTTCCGTCAATGGTTTTAACAGAAAAGCCGTAAAAGTTTTTATTTTGAGCGTTTGCCGATAATGAAAGGATTGCAAGCGACAACAAAAATATTTTTTTCATGATTTTTACTTAAAATTAATTTTTTCACAAAAATAATCAATTAAATTTGCAATAGCAAATAATAAGGTTTTTGCAGTTGGAAAAGTAAAATTAGATGTAATCAGTTTAATTTGTGGTTGTTAAAATTAAAACTTAACATAATATAAATTATGGGACAAAGTAATTTGTGAGATTTAAAATGTTAAATAATTCTAATGCGTAAAATCATTCATTTATGTATCTTATTGATTAATAATAAAATTTATTTGTCAAAATAAAAAAATTTATCTGTAATGAAATTTTTTTTTTTTATGATTAAAAAAATGATATTAAACTTGCACAACTTTTATAAAAATTACTATGGCAGCGACAAATAAAAAACAAACAAAAACAAAAACAAAGACTACAGAAAAAAAATCTGTAAAAAAAAATGTAACAACATTAAAACAGGCTAAAAAGCCTCTAAAAAAAACAGACGAAAAAGTAGTTGAAAATAAAATTAATGTTACTGAAAATCAATCTGTAACAACAAATATTCCTCCGGTAAAACGCAGAATTGTTGTTAATTATAATCAACTTGCGCCGCAACTTATTGAACTCCTAAACGAAAAATATCCATCAGGATGGAGAGATTATATTCTGAAAGTAGAAAAAGGAAACGGTGATTTTTTTCATGCAATAATGCTTGATACCGAGGATGTTAGCTACCTTATAAAAGTATCAGTTAAAGTTGACAGTGACATAACAGATGATATTGAAAAAGATTTGTTTGGCTTGGGACATGATGATGATTTTATGGTTGATGATGAGCAGGATGAAGAATACGACAACAAGGATGACAGTTTAGCCTGATGTTTTTAATACACGGATTGTATTAATAATTTAATTGTGTAAACCGGCTCCTCTCCCACTCTTATTTGATATTATCTAAACTATAAAATATTGTAATGCGCAGTATATCAATGTTGTATATTGTTATTTGCAATATTTTATTATATTTCAAGGCTTGTGCTATTACAATTTTGGCGCGCAAAAAATGCCGTTGAAATAAATATCAAAATCATAAAACAGAATAATAGTTCACTTGTTTTTTTTCGATTTCAGAAAGCAGCCTTCGCAGTCGTCGCAATTAATTTTTTGTTTGTTGTTTTTGTTCAATTCTTCTGTTTCTTCATGCCTGATACATTTAATTCCCAGTTGTTTCATATTTTTGTTGCGTGATATTTCAGTTTCGGGAAATTTCCCGTTTTTCTTTATCCAAATACTTATGGACATTGCTGCAAAACAGACCAGAATTATGCAGATTACTATTATTATTATCAAAATTTTTTCCATACAATCTTAAAAATTTACGTGAAATCTGAAACGGATTCCGAGTTTGTCTACATCCGGATTATTGCGATATGACATTCGCCACACCAAATCAACTCGCAAAAATCTGAATATATTGTCAATTCCTGCACTTCCTTCCATATAAGGTTTTTGGCTTAATGTAAACATTGTAGTTTCACCTTTGCTGTTTACGGGAAACCTGAAAAGTTTGGTATTGTTTGTCGGTAAATTTCTATCTCCAACTCCACCCCATACAGATTTAAAAGTAATTATTTCGCGCCATTTTGTTTTTTTCAGCAAAGGAATTCTGTTAAATATCAAGCCTTGCAGATTGTAGGCAAGATGTATTTCCGCATATTTATCGCTTGCAAATTCAAAAAAATTCATCATGTTGTATGACTGCGTATGATATGCATAAGTTTGATTTGCGGCATGAATAAACAGCAAAGTATATGGAACTGCGCCCCATACTTTTCCGGCTCGTGCAAAAGCATCAATAAATCCGAAACTTGAAATCCAGAAACGTTTTCGCGCCGAAATAACTGTTTGCTGATAACCGTAATCTGAACCGAAAAGACTTTTTATTCCTACCGTATGCGAAAACGTTATCACAGGTTCTTTTTTTGTCATTGTTGCACGATAATGTTTGCTTTGATAAAACTGTTCGTTTGGAGCAAATCTTATGTTAATGTTAAATTCGCTTGTTGTAAGTTTTTTAATTTCAGTCAAATTCAAATCGGCATCATAATTTTCAAAAATCAGTGTGCCGGCAGCTTTTTGTCTTACGTGAGAAAATGAGGTTTGAAATCCCCAGCCATTACCTGTTTCCAAATCATATTGTAGTTTGAAATTATTGTTATACACCATTTTATCAACATTCCCGCGATTGAACGAAAACAGAAAATTATCGCCGGTTGAGAAATTCAATTCCTGTCCGAGAATTTTTGTATTGTATTCGTACGACAAAGTGAGCATATTCATTGGATATTCCCACTGGTGGTATTTTTTCTTTTTGAACGAATATGTCAGTGATTCGAAATATTTGAATTTTTTGTCTTTTGTTCCATAGGCTAAAAAAGTTTCAAAAAAGATATTGGGATGCAAATTAGCGCTTGTTTTTCCTCCTGTGCGGAAACGGTTTCCTTCTACCTTATTATAACTGTACATTGCATTTACAGGTCCGAAATCAAATTTTTTCAATTCAATATATCCTGTTGAAAAAATCATAAGAATATCCATAAAATTGCGGAATTGTTTCACATTGTTCAATGTATCAAGCATATCGTAAATTCCCTGTTCGTTTTTGTTAAGCGGTTCGTGTCGTGCCTGTTGCCAGAATTCGCCTGATTTAATATCAGAATCGGCGAGACGGATTTTTCTTTCAACGCCTTTATAATCATTGTCTTGTCTTGGTTTGTCGAATATGAAATTTTTGTATGTTACGGTTCGTTTTCCATAAATTCCCTGATTTTTTTCAAACAGGCTGAAATCAATATTAATTTCGTTTTTTGACAAAACCCAGGTATCGTCAATTCTGTCAAATTCTTGAATCAGCGATAAATCATTAACAAAATTCATGTTTATTTTTTTCATAATTTTAAGATGAATTTTCTTTACTGCATAAGTCGAATCTGTTGTTATATATATATTTCCATAGAATCCCCAATCAGCCGGATTATGAGGAAGAAATGTGATATTACTGCATTTTATTCCGTCAATATCAACGGTGTCGAGCAAATAAAATTTGTAAAAACCGTTTGCAATATTCGACAGCGGACTTACAAAATGCTGATTCAACATTTCAATGTCATTATTGTAAATATCAATGTTATTGAAAAGTAATTCCAGATATGATGAAATTCCCGCCTGGTCAAAATATCTGTCAAAGCCCGACATTTTTGTCGCTTTTATAATTTCACGCGATGTTTGCGGCGATTTTCTGTAATATCTGTCGCTGATGGTTTCTTTTATAAATATCGGCAGATAAGGTTTTCCGTTGAGTTTGGAAGTGTCAACATAATTGAACATGAATTGAAAATTGCGCAATGACTTTTTTTCTTTCAAATCGGGTTTGATATTATCAAGCGCAAATTCAAGTTTTTCATAACTTTCGTATTCGTAATAATCATGCGCTTCTATTCGGTTACGGTTTTTGTTTTCAATTACTTTTTGCATCAGTGCAACCGCAGGATTGTCTTTTTTCTTATAGCGGCTTCGTTTTGGTCGTATAATGGTTTCGTCTATATTTATGGCATCGGGTACAAGCAGAATTGTGTATTTATTTTTCCTGCCTGTTTCCACTTTCAAAATTTGCGTCCGGTAACCTAAAAACGATATGCTGATTTCGTTTGATGCCCAAAGCGTTTCAAGATGAAAGTTTCCTTTAAGGTCGGTTGATGTCCCTATGTTTTTTCCTTGAAAAAATATATTTACAAATGCGAGTTCTTCGCCCGTAACAGCGTCAATTACAGAGCCATCAATAATTGTATTTTGTTGCGAAAACAGATGAAAAGATAAACATGTTAATATCAGGAAAAATATTTTTTTCATTATTTCTTATATTTGTATTATCGGATATTATTTAAACTTCATGAAACTGTTTAAAATTAGCTGAAATTATTAACAAACAACCGTTAATCAGTTTATTTGCTGAAATCTGTTTTGTGGATTTGCTACTGTTAACCGGCGACAAACAAAACATATTATTATTCAACCAATCTGACTGAAAAACATTACAAATATATATTAAATTTTCCAATTACGCACAGACAAATAAAAATTCATGGATTAAACAGTCAAACAAATTCTTTTATGCTTCATTTAAATTGTGCCAAAACATGCAGATAAAAGATTTATTGCTTTGTTAATCGCCCTTTTTTAACACTTCCCTCAATTTTTTTCTGTCCGATAAAATAATATATATTATCGGACAGGGCGCATAAAACATACAAAAACAAATAAATATGGCCGTCGCTTTTATAAAAACAAAATATCACTTACTCCCGCATACGGACTTTACTCCGAGACATTCGGGAAACTTATGGGCATCAAAACGAAAGATGCAAAAAAACGGAGTGATAAAAACTTAACAAAAACCCAATGTTTATAAAGGTTTGAGGCGGGTTTTTAAATGCAATGCAATTTAAAACGAAATGTACATTTTCTTTAATTCGGTTTAATGTTTTGTTAAGAAAAACGGATAAAAGTTTAATTTAAAGATAATTTTTGTTTATATTTTAGGCAAAAACGCTGCAAAATCCTGTAAAAACGCTTGTTTGCAAATCATACGCATTTATTTAAACACAAAAAAACGCCCCAAAAACGGCATTTTTAAGCCACATAAACGCATAAGCTGAAAACACCCCAAACCCCCATTTTTCAGTTAAATTTTAAATGGATTGACATTTCATGCGCCGAAAACGGCATATAATGATTAAAACAGTGTTAAAAAGCCCCATTTTTGAGGCTTAAAACACCCTTTAATACACAAAAACATATCATAAACACCCCTTTATTCCACATTAAGTACCTGAAAACCAAGCAAAAGACCATTTTGCGGGATGTTTTTCCGCGCACAATTTGTTTTAATATTATTTTTTGCCCTATTTTTAAAGCGTTTTTTGCTGTTTTTTTTCCTGCTCTGCCACTAACTCGATGGGTACTTCGGGCGTCCGTACACGGCGGGCGCCGGGCTGTTATTAGCCGTGCCGCCAGTATCTCGTAATTGAATGACTTCCTTTTTCAAGCGCCCCACTTCTGCATGGAGCGCGGTGATGGTTTTATTCAGGTTTTCAATTTGGTTTTTTAATGAGCCTATTTCTTGATTTAATTTTTTGGGTAGTGTCTCAAATTGTATTGTTAATTATTTCCATAAATTCCGGTTTTGTAATAAAATTTTTCAATATACATTCCAATAATATTGTCATGTATTTGTTCATTCTTTGAAAAACAAATT
>JAISOH010000026.1 GCA_031275825.1 Prevotellaceae bacterium
AGATATTTTTCTAAAAACGATGTTACGATTTGGGTAGGCGCTATTGACGACGAACTTACCGTAAAATCATACATTGTTCCCGGTTTGGGCGATGCAGGCGATTTGGCTTACGGCTGCAAGGTCTGATTATAAAATATTTCAAAATAAAAACCATGGCAAACTTGCCGCAATAATATTTAGTCGCTCCTTACTAATAAAAAGAAATAAACAGGTATTAAAAGATTAAATTGTTTCCGGATTAAATCGTTGAACTCAGCTACATTCCGCAGTTCACAACAAATATGTATGTTTTTTGCCCGTCATTACAAAGGTGGAACACCCGAAACAAGCCTGAAAAATAATTATTAATTGTTAATACCTGTTTGCCATCGTTTTGATATTAACATATCACCGTTACAGCGATATGCAAATCAAATTAAAATTTTCACTTCAGTTTCATTCTCTGTCTAACCGTCTGATTAAATTGCGGAGATAAAAATCTTTTTCAGGAATGATATTAAAGTACTTTTCGCGCATATAAACTTTGTCGTTGAGGCGAAATTCTACTTCCTGTTCAATCCAGCCTTTGCCGTCGGGAATTTGAGTGTAGTTGAGAAAATTTACCTCTTTGATTCCCTGCGGCGTCTGTTTTCGCATTTTGACAAAGAACAACTGTTCGGCATCAAACCAGACCTGATTGCTCGTTGTGTCGTCTTCGGCTGCGCCTACGACATAATAACTTTTATCATCGCGCGTTGTCCTGTGAAATTTTTTCGTGTCGTAAGGCAAATCTTTCCATCGTTTCATTATTTGGCTGTATCTCATATTGTAAATATCCATACTCAAAATAACAGCATCGTGAATTGCCTTTTGAGCGCTTGTCAACACGTTGTTTTTGTATATAAACACCGAGTCGTTGCGGCAGATATAGCGATTGGCTGTATCTCCGGGCGTAAGATAAATTTGCAAACTTGACGGAAAACAGTATTCTTCCTCCCATATTTCGGATTTGACGATTGAGTCGTTTTCGTAATAATCGGCTGTCTGGCTGAACGCTACCTTTGTAAACCATGTGCCGTGATAGCTCACATATATTTTTTTCATCAGCGCTTCGGTTGAATTGATTTTACTCGCACTAACCGAATAATACAGTTTTTCCAGATCTGTCCAGACTTTGTTCAAATTTATCAGTCCTGTTTTTTGACCGATAAGAGCAGCCAGCCAGGCACAGGATAAAAATATGCCTGTGCTTAAAATTACTTTTTTCATTGTTTTGTTTATTTTAATTTTTATTGTTCTTAATATTAATTGATATCATTGATTTATAATGTATATTACGAAGTTTCATCAAATTCATCTATCCTCATATAATTAAATTTTTGCAGTTCAACTGCGTCATGATAATTTTGCTTTGCCGATTTTTCTATCCACAGATCTGCTTCATCGTTTTTGCGCAGTCTGTACAGCAGTTCTCCCAAATGATACTGAGCAACAGCGCTGCCTTGCTCTGCCAGCGGACGCCACCATTGTTCCGCTTCGTCATACTTTTCGTATTCCAAAAAAAGTTCTGCCAGTTCGCTCATAGCCGATTTATTTCCCATTTCAGCGGCGTGTTGAAAATGTTTTTTTGCTTCTTCACAGTTTCCTTCGTTCATATATTTTCTACCCGTTTGGTAAAAGGAAAAGGCGCTGCTGTCGTTCGTTCCTGCCGACTGTTGCAGTTCTTTTTTGTTTTCTTCCATCCCTGCGTTCAATTTAATTTTATCGCTTGTATCGTCACCAAAGATGCTTTCATTAAAGGTGCCTATCAAGAACATGACTCCAAATACAAATCCTGCCAACCCCGACACTATCAGTCCGATTTCAGTCAAAATATGAAATCCGATAGCGATGCACCAAAGCGAAATAAGCACACAGCCTATAGCTCCCAGAACGCTCATTAATTCATTATCTGAAGTTTTAAAGAGTGTACTCACAAAATACAGTACGAATGGTATTCCATAGGCTTTAAGCAAGTTGAATATTATAAATCCGGGTTTTATTTCAAAAAATATTAAATCTTCCATAATTTTATTTTTTTACTGTTACTTTGTTTTATTGTAACAATCTTAATATATGTTTTTGAAATTGAAGTGCTTCCGATAATCATATCCGTAAGAAATATAATATTCCGACTCATATAGATCTCCATTCAGTATTTCTTCACCGGCATAATTGCTAACGTTGGGAGCGTCAACAGAAGCAACTATTTTATATTTGCCGTCAAGTAACCGTATATTTTTCTTTTTTTCAGGCGGTATTACCAGACTTTTACTTTCTACTGTTCCGCCGTACAAAATAGTCAAGGTGTATGGGGTGTTATTAAATAC
This sequence comes from Prevotellaceae bacterium, assembly GCA_031275825.1. Classification (GTDB taxonomy): domain Bacteria; phylum Bacteroidota; class Bacteroidia; order Bacteroidales; family UBA932; genus JAIRKV01. The sequence goes on from JAISOH010000026.1 coordinate 2,349, forward strand.
TTCTATAATACTGTAGCCTCTGTTTATGGCATCTGTTTGCAGATTTGATTTTTCCATAGGCGGTAGTTCTCCGTATTCGCCCGAACTTAATATTTCATCTATTTCCAAGTCAATTAAAAGTTTATTACATTCTTTTATATGTTTTCCTTTTGGAAAATATTCTATATATTTTTTGCAATAAGGTATTGTTTTTTCGGCGATAACTGCCTCCCATGCTATTTCCTCTCCTAATGCGAACATACATTCTATTTTTTGCTCTTTCCCTTCTTGAATGTATTCGTTTATTGCGGATATTGCTTCCTGTATAATTTCAGATTCCAGATAGAGTGTCTCAATTTTTTCATAATATTCATCGTTGGGTAATTCTTTTATAAGCGTCATGAAATTATCCCATCCGTCCAATGTATTTACAGTCTTTGCTTTTTCATAACAAAGATAGAGTCCATCTTTCAAAATGTCTATAGATTGCGGCATTTCAGGATGTGTCTGATGCAGATTAAGCAAGGCATGTCCATCTTCTTTTACCAGTTGATACATGCAATTGTAAACACTGTTACGGTAATCCGATTCAGGATATTCGGACAGGAAAAGTTCGTACCTTCCCATATTATTTGCCTCTAAGGCTGCCTGAAACTCTCTTTTTTCTTTTGTTACAAGAGAATATATCCAAACACTAAATAGAATAACTGCTACGGATATTACTATTTTTTCGAAGCTTAGATGTTTTTTGAGGTGTTGATATTTGTGACTCATTGTGTTAATTATTAAAAAATTAATTTTATTTTTATTCATAATATTCTATAATTCGTTCGGTGATAACAATTGGCATGTTTGCTTCACCTACATAAGTTATTTTTTCAGCCCAATTGCCGTGAGCATCTAATTTAGTATATTCGTAAGTAGATTTATTTATAGTTGACACAACACCATTTTCATAAATGGTATTATAAGTTTCAACCAGATTATTTTTATCATCATACTTACATATACACTTGGAAGATAACGTACCGACAGTATCCCTATAATATCTTCCTGACCATGACTCATAATGTCCGGAATACTGATAACAATTGGATTCAATCATATACCCTTGTTCATTATATGTATAAGTATATTTAAACGTAAGTTCCATGTCGGAATAGTGTTTGTTTTCAATGATATTTCCCTTTGCGTCATTTTGATATATTGATTTAAACACTAATGTGCTATCATCAGTATCATACATATTTTCTTCTATTCTACGTCCATAATGATCGTGTTTGTAAATAGTTATCCATGAACCATAAACATCTATCGAAACTACATATCCTGACGTATTATAAACCGTTATCTCAGAAGCCGTATGTCCAAAAGAAGGCGGATATTCTTCTCCTTTTGTTATTTTACCCAGTTTATCAACAGGAGTATAGTCAGTAGCCGTTATACGTTTTACCTTGCCTTTTAAACCGTCGTGTTCCACATCGGTTTTTTTTGCGGCTGCGGTTTGGGCTACGCCGACTGTCGTCATTACTGCTGCGAGTAATGTTAATAAAATCTTTTTCATTTTTTTGTTTCATTTTTATTAATTTTCTTTATTTGTTTTTCTGCTGTAGTAAACATTTTATCTTTGCGCTCTCTATCAACTATTTTCATATAATATTCTCTTGCTTTTTTATAATTTTTTGCTTTATACTCAAATTCAGCGGCATTAAAATATAATATGTACAATTTTTCATAAACGTTAAAAAAATACTTTCCATCAGGACATTCAGCCATATAGTTTTCTCCGTTTTCAATATTTTGATTTGTAGCAAATTTCGAATACACAATTTCACTGTATGCGTAATTTTTTTTAGACACAATAGAATTTGAGTTGTTATAAACAATGGCTTTGTTATAAAATTCAATGGCTTTATCCCATGAAGAATCTACTTTTGCCATATCTCCTTTTGCCTCGTATAAATTAGATAATTGCAGTTTTGCTAAATCAGATTCACTGCAATCATAATAATTTATTATAAAGTCTAATAATTTGTTCTCGTCTTTGCTGCCATTTGTTATTGCCCAAGTTTCTTTCGCATTGAGAATACGCATATTCTTTTCGCATAATTCAATATAACGTCCTGAAGGATATTTCTTTTTGTATATGGAAAGCGATTCAATTGTATTTTTCAATTCTGATTCACGCCAAAAATTATCTTCTGTCATTGTTTCCATATTGTAAATGGTCAGGTTGCTATTATTAATATATTCGATAATCATCTTCATATCAATAATATCCAACTCACAATTATTGACATAACGACCATCGGGATATGTCTTTTTATAAAATTCATAGTCTTGCAAAAAATCTTTGATTTTACCACTTACCAGTTCTGCAATATATTCATTCATTTTAGTGTCATTACCCAATTTTTTGTGTTTTGAAGAAATCGTTTGCCAGATATAATCTTCTGTAATATTTGCAATTTTTTCATTTATTGTTTTATCATAAACACAATATTTATGGTCAAAAGAAAATGCTTCAAGTGTTGGGTCAAAATATTTCCATCCTCTTAAACCTTTACCGCGTTCAAATTGACCATTTCTGTATTGCATATCGCTATCCCATGTTGCATCAATAATAATCCATCTTCCTGATATAAAGGCTTCATTCCATGCATGATTTGTTGCTTCGCCAATATTCCTTATACTCCACGAACCTCTTGTACCTATTCCCAACGCATATCCACTTACAACTCTGCATGGTATTTGTAAACTTCGCAGCAATGCTGCGGTCAAATTAGCGTATCCTTGACATACTGTTTTTTTATCCTGTAATACTCCCAAGGCGTCGGTACTTCCATAGGATGAAGAGTAATAGCCATCCATGTTATAATAAATGTTGGCAGCCACCCAGTCGTGTATGGACTTTGCTTTTTCATAATCGGTTTCACAATTGACAGTTATCTCTTTTGCTTTTGCAATAATCTCTTCATTGTCGCTTTGGACACTACGATCTGCTGTCAAAAAATCTTGAGGATTTTTATCTGAAAAATATATCAATTTATTGATTTCATATACAGGAGGGAGTTCAAAAAAACATTCGCCATTTTCTACAAAAAAATATAAATCCCAACCATTACAATAATTTTTATAACCGGTACTGTTAAGTATTTTCCATACATCATTACAGTTTGAAAAAATTAGATTACGGTCGTCTTTTTCATACGGCAACCTGAAAGAAACTTTTCCATCTGCAACTTTCTTTTTTTCTCCCTCAAATTGGATATAATTATAATATTCGTCTTGGGGAACATTGAATAGTTCCATTATGCTATCTTTAATAGTAAATGATATTTCAATATCAGGCATATTGGAAATTTTGAACTCCTTTACCTGAGAACTTGCACAGGTTGGCAGAAGGACAACCAGCAAGATAAAAATCAATTTGTTTTTCATTTTTTTTCAATAATCATTTGCCTGTTTCAGATTAAAATAAATAATACGATAAAAACTCCAACGGCAAGTATCAGAATAAGCGCCATTAGCATTTCGTAAAAAAAATCTTTTTTAGAATCAAGCGCTTTTGTAATGTCATCCATGTTGTTGAACTTGTCGAACCGTTTGACATGATACAGAACGTTTTTCAAAGATTTGTGTCCTTTTATAAGGTTTGCTGCAAATATCAACATTATGACAAGACCTGTCAAGCGAAGTAAGTTTCCTGTCAGATTTCCATTGCCCAGCGATGATACCAGTTTTAAACCATCTAATGCTGCGGTGATTATAAACATAATTCCTGCGCACAGCAGTATGAGTGATACAATTGCCATCCATCCGGATGAGTTGCGCAGTTTCTCGACTGATTTGTCCAATAAAACAGTCTGTTCGCTGTTAAGATTGTTGTTGTTCTTTTCCATGATATTTTTGTTTGTTGATTTGTACTTAATACCTGTTTATTTTGTATCAATTTTTCGGATGAGTTCAAGCGTATAAGTGGCATTATTGATATTGCACGACTGAAAAGCATTTAAAATATCTTTTCCAAGCAGAAAACCAGCGCTGTCATTGTTAGCTATTGCGAATATTACATTGTTCAGCGTAAAATCTCCGATTTTCACATTGTTCAGCATAACGCGTTTATGCATAACTGTTTTTCCATGCGCATCCTGATATTCTGCAGATTCTATATAGTTATTCGGCAGTATCAAGTCCATATCTTCCAGTTCGCGCGAGTATGATTTGGATATGAATGAATTTTCGGCTCCCGTATCCACAGTAAAATATTTGCTTGAATTGCCTATGGTTAATTTGACTCTGTACATTGAACCATATCTTGCCAATGCAACATCGCCTTTTTGAGGACCTTTAACCGAAATGGAAGAAGAACTCGAAACGCTTCTCTTGCACATTGTTTCCGTCAGAACACTCAGATTATGGATATATTCAGCATGAAGAGTTGAATGTTCATCCATCATATCTATTACAAGTTTATACTGTTCTTCTGTTGTCATATTTTCGAAATCCATTTTCGATACTATTTTTATCAATGCTTCGGCATGAGCCTTGCAAAAACAGTCTGACGTAATGTTGCTGCTTTTCAAATCATCTTCGGATACCATGTACGGTACCATCCGCTTTGCACTGTTCTTCCCACATTTGGCGCATTGCCGTTGTGAGTTCTTTACTTATTTGACTTTTTGCATTTGATGCAATGCAGGTCAAAACACATAATGTAATCATTATTTTTTTCATAATTTTATTATTTAACTGTTATTTACAAAAATTTTTGTTTGAACCCGTTGTGCATTCAGAAAAAATATAAAAAAAAGATTGTTCATTAGACAAAAATGTCGCATATTTATAATTATCAACCTATTAAATACAATGAACAATCTGCTGCAAAATTAGAAATTTATTTTAGATAAATTGATAAAAACTTGCTCGCATGTTGAAAGTTTTTCACAAACAGGACAGGCTATGGAAATTATTTCCTGAATTTCGGCTTTAACGATGATTCAATATACCAATTTTATTTGTCTTAAACCGCTCTGTAAATCTTATCAAATGCAATATTTCCTGAATGTACAACAAGTGTTTGAATGTTTTTGTATTTTATTAATTCCAGCGTTGAACTGCCGTTGTTGATGTTCTACGAATGGAATGCTGTAAAGGCGGTGAAGAAGAAAAGAGCCAGTAATTGAATACCAAGAATTACAAGTATAACGATAACTATCATCTTCCAGTATCCTGACTGACAGCGTATGGCTGTTTCCAAATGCCCTATATCGTGAGGATTTTCGCCAAACTTTTTACATGCTTTCACTGCATCTCTCAGCCACGAGCCAAGAAAAAACAAAATGGCGGCAATGCCGATTGCAAAAAAAATGCTTATGACACTGACATTGCTACTTCCAGGTATTCCGTATTCGTATCTGCCCTGATAACTTAAACCGATACCGATGTTTATTAATGTCAATAAAACAACAAACCCTGCCACAATGTAATAAATTATACACATGATATTCATGTAATTTTTCATTTTAACAAGGTTGTGCATTGCTGCGGGCGATAAAACAGGCGCCCCGTCCGTTTGATTTTCTGCGCTTAAATTTTCGCTGTTAATTTTCTGTTCCATAATTTTATTTTTTTTATTTAATTTAACTGTATTATAAATATGATAAGCGAAATGGCAAATACAATCAACATGCCTTTTCCTGCCTGCGGGTTGAAGCGTTTGTATTTGTTAAATTCGTCTCCGGCGATACTGTTTATTTTGCAGGACAGGTCGATCTGTTTTTCTGTGATATCATTTATCTGTTTATTGATTTCCAGCAGCGCATTATTTGTTTCCGACTGATAAAGGGGAAATTTTTTGAGAAACATGCTGTTGTCCAACACAATGAACGGGATTAAATAACATAGTTTCATAATTGCTCATGTTTAACTGTTTTTCCAATGATATTTTTGATTTATACTCCTCAACCCAGCATGAATAGCACCAGTGGCATAAAGATAAAGACTGCGGATAAAATAATTTTCCATTTCCAGTAGCCTGACTGGTAACGTATGGCTGCTTCCAAATGCCTTACATCCTGCGGATTTTCACCGAACTTTTTACACGCCCTGGCCGCATCTCCCAGCCATGAGCCAAGGCAGAATATCGCAAAGGCGCCGCAAATACCGAAAACAAGCGATATCCTGCTATACATCCTTATCATATCGCCATCACGCAGCCTGTCAATAACGACTACTATCACTCCAATAATAATAAGTCCTGCTGCAATACAGCAAAGTATAAACAGGATATTCATGTATTTTTTCATTTTTGCAAGATTGCGCATTGCTTCGGGCGATAAAACAGGCGCCCCGTCCGTTTGATTTTCTGCGCTTAAATTTTCGCTGTTAATTTTCTGTTCCATAATTTGTTTTTTAAATTATTATTCTCTGTTTTATTTTTTTGTTTTTATTCATTTGCTTTCGCCCTTGCGGGGCTTTGTTTTCTCATTTTTTCCTTTTTCACAGGGCCTTGCCCTGCGCTAATTATTTCAGGGCTTTGCCCTGTTTTTGCTCGTCATTGCGAGGGCAGTGAAGCAATCCGGAAAATCATTAAACAGAGCCATTTTAAAACCTGCCTTGATGTTGTTTAAAACCAAGCTTGATGTTGGCGAACATCTAACTTGATGTTTATCCACATCAAACTTGATTTTCTAACAGGCGCTGATTTATTCGATTTTCTTAAATCCCGCCGCATTTATCGCATCTATTATTCGCTCGCCCGGACGGTAGTTTATTCCCGCCTTTTTAATGCTACTTGCCGTTATTTGCTTTGCCTCGTCTTTGCCTTCGCTGCTGAGCGTGGGATAAAACGAACCTAACTTGTCGAGCCTTACTATTTTGCTTTCAGCGAGTTTACTTTGTATTACGTTTTCGAGCGCAATAATCACTCCGCGAATATCAGGCTCGCTCAAAGCGCTGAATTTTTCGATTTCCTTAACCAACTCGTCAACAGATATTTCGCCATCGATTACTATTGAGGCATAATATTTTCTGCTGCCTCCGCCCGCTATGCCGGGCTGCACTTTTTGAATTGTTTTGTACTTGATTGCCATAATTTTACCTTTTTATGTTAAATAATTATATGTGTTTTAATTGATAATAATGTTACATAATTTAAACTCTCAAAATATTTTCATCGTAATTTCAATATTTACAGCGCTTTATAAGCCTGTCCAATAATATAAATTATGCGACAAGTCAAATTGTAACATATCAATATATTATATAATATTTTTGAAAAAATTTTAAAATATGGACTTCGTTATTTGATAATAATTATTTAACTTTGCATAAAATATTTGACCGATAATTTATATTATCGGACAGAAAAAATGAAGGAAGTGTTAAAAAAGCGGTTAATGATGAGAAATTAATGGATTAAACCGTTGAACTTCGCTGCAGTTGACTACGCCGAACCCTGCGGGTTTAGATTGTTTCGTCGCTGCGTTTGTCGCAATTGCGGCGCAACTCTCTGCTAATTATCGATAATCTCGCAGATGATTTTTTTCGGTGCTCCTGCCTGTAATAATGCAGAAATTTTGTTCCTTTGCGCTTCGGTTAAATGACTCATAATTTTTAACTTTTTGAGACGGAGGACAAAGTTACGTCATTATTCCCATCGGAAGATCAGAGAGCAAGTTTTTTTGCTTGCCTCTCTCTTCTGAAAAAATTGTTACTAAATTTTTCCCCGAAAAAGTTGCATTTATAACTTGAATTTACATATTAATATATTTACAATTTTTTAAAAATAGGATTGAAAAAATTGATTTATGAATCGGACATTGCAACTAAAATAACTGAATAACAGATAGAATATTATAAATAAATTTATATTTCATTTCAAAAAACTGCGTTGCCTTAAAGACAAAACTCACTCATTGCCAAATCACTCCATGTTTTTATTTTTGATTTTCCGTTCCAAACCGCAATGTGATTTCAACAATTTCGGACTGGCTTCCTGTTCTCAATTTTGGTCCCCAGCCGCCTGTTCCCGATGTTATATAATAGTGTGTATTGTTTTTTTTCAAATATCCGTGATGTTTTTCGTATATTGACTTTGTTATAAGCGTAAACGGAAATATCTGTCCTCCGTGAGTATGTCCCGAAAGTTGCAGGTCTATTCCGTTTTCCTGCGCCTGATTGAGATTAAAAGGCTGATGGTCGAGCAAAATTACGGGTTTCTGTTTGTCGATATTTTGCAAAAGTTCATCAATCTGTTTGCGGTTTTTGAGAGTTCTGTCCTTACGTCCCACGATATAAATATCATTATCAACCAAAACGGAACTGTCCTGCAACATTGTTATTCCTGCCGATTTCAAATAATCTACGGTATTTTCCATGTCGCCGTAACATTCGTGATTTCCTGTAACTCCGTAAACGCCAAGCGGCGCCTGCAGTTGCAAAAATTCTTCTTTCATGTTTTGTTTTATAAGCGGTTGAGAATAAGCATCGGCAATATCGCCGACAAGCAAAATCATATCGGGTTTTCGTGAATTTATCAAATCAACAATCTTTTTCAGATATTTTTTATCAATCGAATATCCTAAATGCAGGTCGCTGGCGGCAACTATTTTCAAAGTTTCGATTTTTGTGTTTTTATTGATATTTATGTCAAGTTTTTCAACCTTTATATTATTAAAAGCGTACCGTCCCCAAATCATTATCAATACAATAAACGCAAGCGCCGAAAGCGTAATTATCCGTTTTATTTCTATTTGACCGGTATTGAACGGTAAAATATTAAAATATTTGTTCGCAACATTTATCGTGCTTACAAACAGCATGACAAGTATGAAATAAACACATGCTACTATCCACGTAACCGAATAGTTATTTATAACAGTATTTACATGCAAGGGCAAGTATTCTCTTAAAAAAACTCCTGCCGAAAATAGTGTAATGATTATCAAAAAAAACAGATTATATGCCGGTTTTACCCAAAACGTATCGGGCAAAATGTTTTTTATTTTAAAATAGGCAAACGAAGATGTAAGAACGAATATTATTATTATAATAAATCTGAACATAATGCTTTTCATTTTTAATATGTTATATTTAATTTTATATTTTAAAAGACATTTGCGGTTAATAAATATTTTAAAACAGATACGTTTTTTTCTGTTCACGACAAAATTAGTAAATTAATTGTTAATCATTAATGATTACCCGTTTTTTTAACATTCACTGAAATTTTTTTCCGTACAGTAATATAAACCGTATGTTAAAAAAATTGCGACAGCGCTTCCATATTTTGGCGGTACTTCCTCAATCGCTGGCGGTACATACTTAACAATAACTTCTTATTCGGAAAATTGTCGGGCAGGGTGTTATGCTGTGCGGTAAAATTCGCTTTTTTTTATTTTTTATCCGTCAAATTCAATTCTTCCGCTTTTTTTTGCATAAAATCGAATGCTTCGTCATAATTATTTCTTATAATTCCATCCAGTATTGCATCTTTTATTGCATTTTTAATGATTCCCACTTCACGGCAGGGATGCAGTCCGTAAGTGTTCATAATAAGTTCGCCGGATATTGGCGGTTGAAAATTTCTGATTTTGTCTTTTCCTTCAATTTCTTTAAGTTTTGTGCGTACAAGATTAAAATTTGCGAGATGGCGTTTTTGGGTCTGTTCGTTTTTGGAAGTTATATCGGCTTCGCAAAGCAGCATCAAATCATCTATATCGTCTCCGGCATCAAACAGCAGCCTGCGGACCGCCGAGTCGGTAACTTCCTCAGGCGAAAGCGCAATGGGACGCAAATGCAGTAAAACAAGTTTTTGCACATATTTCATTTTTTCATTCATTGGCAGTCTGAGTCTTGCAAAAATGGAAGGAATCATTTTGCTGCCAACATATTCGTGTCCGTGGAAAGTCCAGCCGTGTTCGGTATTGTAGCGTTTTGTTATGTATTTTGCAATATCGTGGAGCAGGGCAGCCCAGCGCAGCCAGATACTGGTTGATGTTTTGCTGATATTATCAACAACTTCGAGAGTATGCAAAAAATTGTCTTTGTGCTGTTTCCCTTCAACGCTGTTAACTCCTTTAAGGTCTGTAAGCTGAGGCAAAATAAGGCTGAGTATTCCCGCCCTGTCAAGCAATTTAAATCCTGTTGATGGTTGCGATGATTTCAATATTTTATTCAATTCGTAAGTTATTCGTTCCATTGGCACTATTTTAAGCCGGTGTTTATTGTTGCATATTGCTTCAAAAACCATGTTATCAATTTTAAATTGCAGTTGGGTTGCAAATCTGATTGCGCGTATCATTCGCAACGGGTCGTCCGAAAATGTGGTATCAGGGTTAAGAGGCGTGCGTATAATCTTGTCGTGCAAATCCTGTATTCCTCCAAAAGGGTCGATAAGCATGCCGAAATTTTCTTCGTTCAGGCTGAGCGCCAAAGCATTGATTGTAAAATCACGCCGGTTTTGGTCATCTTCAAGAGTACCGTTTTCAACAACAGGCTTGCGCGAATTGCGGTCGTAAGATTCTTTGCGTGCGCCGACAAATTCAAGGTCAATATCGTTACAGCGCAGCATTGCCGTACCAAAATTTTTATAAATCGAAACTTTTTTTGTTCCTGTTTTTTTAGCTATTTTTTTAGCAATAGCGATGCCGTTTCCTTCGACAACAATATCAATATCGTTTGACGGTCGCTGCAAAAAATAATCGCGAACAAATCCGCCAATAACGAAAATGCGTTGCTGCTCTTCTTTGGCAACCTCTGCAATTATTTTGAATATCTCTTTATCCAGCGGATTTTCACGCTCAATCATAATCGGTTATTTCTGACGTTAAAAAAAAAATAAATTATTTAATAATAATTTCGCACAAAAGTAGTAATTTTGTTTAAAATTAAAATGTTTAATATTTATGAAAATAAAAAAAACAGGAGTAGCCCTTCCCGCAATTCACGAAATGGGAAGAAAAATACAGCAGTTAAGTATGGAAACAGGTCAGGAATATCTGTTTTTACAGCGCGGAATCAATTCGGTTGTGAATATTGATTTGAGCGAAGTTGTAAAAAATATTGATTTCAACAGCAAAGACATACAAACCTATCCTCCAAGTCAGGGTCGTGTCGAATTGCGTAAAGCCATAAACGATGAATATTTCGGCGGAAAAACAGATATTTCATGCATCACGGTTTGCGGCGGCGGAATGCCCGGTATCGACAACGCTTTTCAAATTGCAGATGTACGGAAAATTTATCTTCCGGTTTATCATTGGGGAAATTATCACAATGCAATGAAAATTCGCAATATCGAATATGCCGAATATGATTCGTTTGACAGTTTGAACAAAATTATTCCCGAACTCAAAAACTGTGCGGTATTGCTGGGAGACCCGGGAAATCCTTTCGGAAACAAATATGATGACGATGCAATATTTGAGATGATAAAAAAACTTGGCGATAACGGAACGGTTGTTTTTTATGACAGTCCGTACAGACGTGTTTTTTACAGCAAAAGCGATGACTTTTACATACGTCTTTTGGATATTGATAATGTTATAGTTCTTGACAGTTTCAGCAAATCGCTGGGACTTAGCGGACAGCGTTTGGGATTTGTTCACTGCAAAAATGCGGAATTTAATCACGAAATGGCTGTGCGTATTGCTTTTGCTACAAACGGCACAAACGCATTTGCTCAAATTCTTGTTGAAAATTTATTTACTACTGAAGCCGGCAAAAAAGCCGTAACCGATTTTAAAACGAAAACCGTAGCCGAAATAACAAAAAACATAAAATATCTCAAAGAATCGGGATTTATTGTAAATGAATTTTATAAAGAATCCGTTCCCACAGGAATTTTTGCGATTGTAAACATAAGCGAAGAAGAATTGCTTGCAAACAGAATAGGAAGCGTATCGCTGTCAAAATTTACATTATCACGTAAGCAGGAAGCCGCAAAATATTCGCGTGTTTGTGTTTCTGTTGATAATAAAAAATTTGTGGAATTTTTTGAAAACATGAAGGCAAAAAGATAATATCTGAACAGTTTGTTCCATAAAAAAATAGCCCTGATTCCTAATAATAAATGATATAAATAATACGGATGTTTGACAAAAATTTTCCATCCTGACCTTTGGTTTATACTGTTTTTTATGGAGATGTGCAGTTTTGTGTTCTAAAATATTTTCTGTAACTTTGTATTGTTTTTCTGTTAGGTTGGCATGATAGTCCGGCTTGTTTGTTTTTGTATTATTTATTTGACAATTATAAAGATACAAAATAAAATTATATTAGCCGGCGGATTTATATTTATTAATGAATTTACAAAAATTTTACTGTTTCTAAACATAATAAAAATGAGAAAAATACTGTTTTTTTTACTTGTGCTGTTTATTATTATCGCATCTTGTACTTCACCTAAATCGAATGACAGAGTGATAAAAACCGAAGTTCCTAATCGTCCTGATGGACAAACGGATGTATTGCAATTAAGATCAGAGCCTATTCCTGTTGTTAGAGTTGCATTCATCGGATTGGGAATGCGTGGATATGATGCTGTAAACCGTATGACAAATATTGATGGTGTTGAAATTGTTGCACTTTGCGATGTTATTGAGGAAAATGTAAAAAAAGTTAACGTTGAACTGGAAAAAAAAGGGCTTGCAAAAGCGCTGGAATTTTTCGGTGATACAGCCGTGTGGCGCAAAGTAACAGCACTTCCCAATGTTGATATTGTTTATATTGCTACCGATTGGGTACATCATGCTGTAATAGGAGTACAGGCAATGAAAGACGGTAAACACGTGGCAATCGAAGTACCGGCAGCCATGAATATGAACGAAATATGGGCACTCATTAATACTTCCGAACAAACACGGAAACATTGCATGCAACTCGAAAATTGTGTGTATGACTTTTTTGAATTAACTACTTTAAACATGGTACAGCAAGGTTTATTAGGAGAAATTATTCATGGAGAAGGCGCATATATTCATAATTTACAGCCATATTGGGATTTATATTGGAACGATTGGCGTATGAAATTCAATCAGGAACACAGAGGAGATGTTTATCCTACTCACGGTTTGGGACCTGTTTGTCAAGCAATGAACATACATCGCGGCGATAAGTTAAATTACCTTGTTTCTGTTGATACAAAAGCCATAGCTAATCCTGCATTTATCAAAGAAAAAAGAGGCATCGAAGTAAAAGATTTTCGCAATGGTGATCATACAACAACTCTTATCAGTACCGAAAAGGGAAAGTCTATATTGATAGAACACAATGTAACTTCTCCTCGCCCTTATAGTCGCATGTATCAGTTAACAGGTACCAAAGGATTTGCAAATAAATATCCTGTAACAGGTTACGCGCTGGAGTCGGACGCAATAGACATCGAAATAGCAAACCATTACGAAAACATTAATGCACACCGCTTTGTTACTAAAGATGTAAAAGACGCTTTGATGGAAAAATATAAACATCCGATTGCAAAAGATATAGAAGAAACGGCAAAAAAAGTAGGAGGACACGGAGGAATGGATTTTATTATGGATTATCGCTTGGTTTACTGCCTGCAAAAAGGACTTCCGTTAGATATGGATGTATATGACCTTGCCGAATGGTGCTGTCTGATTCCTTTAACGGAAATATCTTTGAACAATAATTCTGCTCCTGTAGAAATCCCTGACTTTACACGCGGAGGCTGGAACAAATTAGACGGTTTGAAATTTGCACAATAATAAATTTAATATTCTAAAAATAAAAATGATGAATTTATACATTTGCAAAAAAACTCAGTGTAAACTATTAAACAAATTTAAAAATGCTGTCGCGAATAGAGGAAGACCAGAAACTGGTTAGGCAGGTTTTAAATGGAAATACAAAAGCATACGCCAAATTATTTACAGGATACAAGGATGCAATATATTTTTTGATAATGAAAACAGTTATAAATAAAAGCGATGCGGAAGATTTGACATACGAAACTTTTGACAAGGCGCTTAGAAACATCGAACAGTATAATTTCAAATTTGCATTCAGCACATGGCTGTTTCGCATAGCCGAAAATACCTGTATTGATTTCTTGCGCAAGCGCAAAAACAATCATGTTGCCATCGAAAACAGCAACGATGATGATATGGAATTTATAATCGGAGAAGACCTGATTCAATCAACGGTTTTAAATCCCGAAGAAGTAATGATTCGCGAACAGCAAATTATGCTGATGCAGAGTTTGATAGAACAGATTAAACCCAAATACAAAAATCTTATCGAACTGCGTTTTTTTAAAGATTATTCCTACGAAGAAATTGCCGCCGAACTGAAAATTCCCATAGGAACGGTAAAAACTTTACTTCATCGGGCAAAATCGGCGCTTTTCAAATTAATTACAAAATAAAACATGGACGAAATTCTAAAATATTTTTCAAAATTAACTGAAAATCAAACAGTGCAATTATCACAACTTGGCGATTTATACAAATTTTGGAATGCCCAAATAAATGTTGTATCCAGAAAAGATGTGGAAAATATTTACAGCCATCACATTTTACATTCGCTTGCCATTGCAAAAATAATTTCGTTTGAAGCAAATACAAAAATTCTTGATGTCGGCACAGGCGGCGGTTTCCCCGGTATTCCGCTTGCCATAATGTTTCCCGATGCGCAGTTTACTCTGACGGATTCAATAAAAAAGAAAATAAAAGTTGTGAACGCAATAGTTGAAAGCCTGAAATTGAAAAACGTTTGTGCGATGCCGGTTCGCGCCGAAGAATTAAAGCAAAAATTTGATTTTGTCGTAAGCAGAGCCGTTACCGATTTGCCGACTTTTGTTTCATTGGTTTGGAATAAGATAAATCCTAACGGTAACAGCGCTTTGCCTAACGGTATTATTTATCTCAAAGGCGGCGATTTAAGCGATGAACTGAAAGCTGTGAGAATATCAAAACGGCAAATCTTTGTTTACGAAATAAAAGACTTTTTTGACGATACCTTTTTTGAAACAAAGCAGATAATTTATATTCAGAGATGAAACAACCGTTAATTGCTTTTTGACAATGGATTATTTTTAATTGATAATTGACAATGAAAGCGTCATTGCGAACTGAGAAGCAGGAAGCAATCCATAGTAATGGACAATGGATAATTGATAATTTGTTTGTCCGTCATTCTCCATTCTCAATTATTTTCAACAGTTCACGCCTGATGCTCTGCTGAAATCTTTAATTAAATTTAAACAGTTTCTGAATCTGCAATTTTTTTTGAGCGCCGGAGTTATTTATTTTTATTTTTTCTGTACCTTTGTCAATTATTTTCATAAAAATTACCATGGCAAAAAACGAATTTGAAAAATATGCAATTAAGCATTTGGGTATATCAAGCTCTGTATTAAATCAGTACACATCATCAATTACGCCTTACATTATCGAAGAACGGCAACTGAACGCCGTGTCAATGGATGTATTTTCGAGATTAATGATGGAAAGAATAATATTTTTGGGAACATCAATAAATGATGAAGTTGCAAATATTGTTGAGGCGCAACTTCTGTTTCTGGATTCGGTTGATACATCGCGCGATATCCAGATTTATATAAATTCGCCCGGAGGCGCAGTTCATGCCGGACTTGGAATTTACGACACCATGCAGCTTGTAAATTCAAATATCCGTACAATTTGTACAGGAATGGCAGCATCAATGGCGGCTGTTTTGCTTACGGCAGGCACGGCAGGAAAACGCTCGGCTCTTACACATTCGCGGATAATGATTCATCAACCGCTCGGAGGCGTTGAAGGTCAGGCATCCGATATTGAAATCACAGCGCGCGAAATAGTGAAATTGAAACATGAAATTTATGGAATAATTGCAAAACATTCCAACAATAAAATTTCAAAAATAGAAAAAGACGCAGACAGAGATTATTGGATGACCTCAGCAGAAGCCCTTGCCTATGGAATGATTGACGAAGTTTTACGAAAACAGAAAAAAACAGATGAAACAAAATAAATGTTCATTTTGCGAAAAACCGGAAAACAGGGCAAACATACTTATGCACGGCATCAACGCCTTTATTTGCGATGACTGTATAAATAGAGCGTACGAAATTTTACATGCCGTTGAATTTAATACTAAAAAAAATAACAGATATAAACTGCCCCTGGCAAATATTTTAAAACCGGCAGAAATAAAATCAATTCTCGACAATTATATAATAGGTCAGGATGATGCAAAAAAATATCTGTCGGTTGCTGTTTACAATCATTACAAACGAATATTGCAGCCGGCAGATGACAGCGATATTGAAATAGAAAAATCGAACGTAATACTGGTTGGCGAAACAGGAACAGGCAAAACGCTTTTGGCTCAAACGATAGCAAAAATACTTAAAGTTCCTTTTACCATTGTAGATGCCACGGTACTGACCGAAGCCGGATATGTAGGCGAAGACGTTGAAAGTATTCTTTCACGTTTGCTTCAGGTTGCCGATTATGATGTTGCATTTGCCGAAATAGGAATTGTATTTATTGATGAACTGGATAAAATTGCACGCAAAAGCGACAATCCATCAATAACGCGCGATGTGTCGGGCGAAGGCGTGCAGCAGGCAATGCTCAAACTTCTGGAAGGAACGGTTGTAAACGTACCGCCGCAGGGAGGACGAAAACACCCCGAACAGAAATTTATACAGGTAAACACAAAAAACATACTGTTTATTTGCGGCGGCGCATTCGATGGCATTGAAAAGAAAATAGCAAATCGACTTAATACCGGCGCCATTGGTTACGGAACAATAAACAACAAAAACAAAATAGACAAAAATAACCTGATGCAGTACGTTTCGCATGTCGATTTGAAATCGTACGGACTGATACCGGAAATTATCGGTCGTCTGCCTGTGCTTGCCTGTCTGCAATCGCTCGACCGCGCCGCTTTGCGCCGTATCCTTACCGAACCCAAAAATGCAATAATAAAGCAATATCAAAAACTTTTTGCAATAGACAAAATAAAACTGGAATTTGACGATGAAGTTCTTGACTATATTGTTGATAAATCTATTGAATTTAAACTTGGAGCACGCGGTTTACGTTCGATTTGTGAAAACATAATGACAGATGCAATGTTTGAAGCCCCGTCAAAGCAGGAAAAAAAATTACGCATTACATTAAAATATGCAGAAGAAAAAATCGGCAGGTTAACGGTAAACAAATTGCATGTAGCATAAATTAAAAAGCATAAAAAATCATATCTGCCTTAAAATGAGAACTGTTAATATAATTTGAAATGAATAAAATATCTCCAAAATGGATAAAATCCTTACAGGAAAAAGAAATTTTCGTATTCGGCAGCAATATATCGGGTTTTCACGGCGGCGGAGCAGCCCGTTTGGCAATGAAATGGGGCGCAGTGTGGGGACAGGGAGTCGGTTTGCAGGGACAGACTTATGCAATTCCAACCATGTTTGATACAGCCGCAGAAATCAAACCGTACATAGATGAATTTCTTGTATTTGCAAAGATGAATCCCGAATTGAAATTTCTTGTTACGGAAATCGGTTGCGGTATAGCAGGATTTAGCGCCAAAGATATTGCACCGCTTTTTAAGCCCGTAATTGACGAAAATATCGAAAACGTATATTTACCCGAATGTTTTTTGAAATTTATTTGAACCGATTGAAATACTTTTCGTTATCTGCTTTATAATCCATGATTTGTACGGACTGTGAGTAAAAACTGAAAAACAGTCAAAAACCGAATAATCTTATAAGGTTGTAAGAATTACAACTTTTGTATGCATTTATTTTATATTTTTATGTTACATTTGTGATAATTTTAATTAAAAACAAAAACGATGAAAAAAAATATTTTGATATTTATTTTTGTTAATTTTGCATTAACAGGCAATGCGCAAACATTTCAATTATCAGGCATAATAGCGGATGATAACAACAATCCTGTTGAATTTGCCGATGTGTTGTTATTACAAAACAGTTCGGCGCTCCAATATCAGTTGACCGACAGTCTTGGTAAATTTGTATTTAATACTGATCGCGGAAAATACATTCTGTTGATACGACAGTTGGGCGATACGCTTTATAATCAGGTTATTGATCTTAATCAAAATATTGATTTGGGTACTGTAACAGTACGGCATAAACCCGATATATTGCAGGCGGCTGTTGTAACCGCAGAGAAAAAAATATTTGAGCGGAAATTCGACAGAACGGTTTTCAACGTTGTGGACATGCCAAGCGTAGAAGGCGGAGATGTAATGGATGTTTTGAAAATAACGCCCGGATTAATGGTTAATAACAACAGCATTGACATTATAGGGAAAAGCGGCGTAGATGTAATGATTAACGACCGTCCGTTACAGCTTTCGGGCGAAGCGCTGTTTAATTTTTTGCGTGGGCTTCGCTCAAGCGACATACAAAGCATTGAAGTAATAACCACGCCGCCTGCCAAATACGAAGCCGAAGGCAACAGCGGGCTTGTTAATATTATACTTAAAAAAATTGAAAACAACACATGGAGCGCTTCTGTTTTCAACAATTACTATCAGGCAAAATATGCCGAAAACCAGACAGGCGGCAGTTTTAATTACAGGAAGAAAAATCTGTCGTTTTACCTTAATTCTTCATATTATTTCGGAAAAAATTACAATGATGATGAAACCACTATTTTTTATCCGGAATTAAGATGGGAAAGCAAGGGAAATTTTACACATAATCCGAGATCATTCAATGCTCAGGCAGGTTTCGATGTGGAAATTACAGACAGATGGACTGTCGGCGCTCAATATATGGGCAACATTAGCCGCCCCAAACCAACCATAAATAACGACCGAACAAATTTATTCGACATTGCAAATAATAATGCAGGACAGATAACAACCCAGTCAAACAGCAAGTCAAAATCAGGCATACATTCGGGCAATTTTCATTCCATTATAAAACTTGATACTCTGGGCAGAAAAATAAATTTTGACTTTGACATTCTCTCTTATAGGGCTAACAGTGATGAAACTTACGCAGCAAACACAAGCGGCTCTGTCGATGCTGAAATTCCCAACGGCTTGCAAAGCAAAAACAATGTTTTAGACAGAAAAATAACCAATTACGCCACGCAGATAGATGTGGAGCATCCATTTAAAAAGTTCAGTTTGAATTATGGCATGAAACTTTCGTTTTCGCATACCGACAACGATATTCACGTGTTTGACCTTGCTTCGGGCGTTCCTGTAAACGACCCAAACCAGACAAATAATTTCATATACAAAGAAAACATGCAGGCGCTTTATATTTCCGGAAAAGCAGCACTGGGCAAATGGGAAATGCAGCTGGGACTGCGAGGCGAAAATACTCAATTTACAGGAAATTCTGTTACAATGGACACTGTTTTCAAAAAATCTTACTTCGAACTTTTCCCTACTGCCTATCTTAATTATAATCACAATGATAAAAATACTTTTTTTGCCGAATATGGCAGAAGAATCTCGCGTCCAAACTTTGATCATTTGAATCCTTTCAAAAGTTATTCAAGCCCATATTACTCTTTTGAGGGAAATCCCGAATTGAAACCTACTATTATAACAAACGTGGAACTAGGCTATACTTACAACAGCATGTTCCAATCCGTGCTGTTTTATTCTGCCTATAAGGATAGTTATGGGGGGGGGTTGGTAGTGCTTGACACAACAAACGGAAGATATACTCAAAGAGGTATTCGTATTAATTATTTTGATGGCTATGAAACCGGAATAAGAATTACTTATATTTTTAGAAAATTGAAATGGTGGACAAGCAGCAATTCAGCCGGCGGATATTATGAACATACCGATTCAAAAATATTTCCGCTCACGCCCAAAACCGCTAAAGGTTACAGAGCAATGATTCAATCAACCAATACTTTTTATTTCAATAAAGACAGAACCTTATCCGCAGGTTTTACTTTTGCGTATGTAGCGCCGGGAACTTCGCTGGATTTAACTTATAATTACCGCAAAGTAAGTCTGAACGCTTTTGCAAGAATGTTGTTTTTCGACAGAGCTCTGTCTGTTTCGCTTCAGGGAAACAATCTGCTCAACGAATATTCGTATAACTGGCGGAGCGAGCGAAGCGGAATATTGATGTATTCAAGAGCGCACTATAATTCGAGATACATAAGACTGTCGGTTTCGTACAGTTTCGGCAGCAAAAAGGTAAAGGTAGAGCAGCGAGAAGTTAGCAACAGCGAAGAAAAAGGCAGAGTGAATTAATTTTTATCTGTTTTTTTTCAACAGTTCTTCTATCAGGCGAAATTGGGATTCCAGCAATTTAGAAATTTGCTCCTGCGTTTGTAAAACACGTTCCATTATTTCGGTATTAGATGGTTGAATATTAATAGTAGGAATAGTATTGGCAATAATATTATTTTCACCTTTAATTTCGTTATTCGACAAGCTGATTTTTTCATTGTCATCAAGCAATTCAAGCAGGTCAATTTTGTAATGTTGGGAAAGTTTAAGCAGATTATCGGCTGAAGGCTTGCATCTGTCGGCTTCCCATTTGTTGTAGGCATTTTGCGAAACGTCAAGAATATCGGCAATTTCGGTTTGCGAAAGTCTGTGTTGCCGCCTTAGATTCAGCAGCTTTGTTCCTAATGATGACATATATGTGAAATTTTATTTGTTACAGTGCAAAGATAATAATTTTACCAAACACAAACAAAATTCATGCCGATAAATTCATTTTATACAATATGTTGTTTTTTGCAACTCAACGGAGCCGTATAAAAAAGTCGGTTTTTCGTCATTGCGAGGAATGAAATGACGAAGCAATCCATGATTAAAATAACAATGAAAAAACGTTGGATTGCTTCCTGCTTCGGGCAAAGCCTTCGCAGTTCGCAATGACGGCAAAACCGCGACGAAGCGCGTCATTGCGAGCGCAGCAAGCGCAGCAAGCGCAGCAAGCGCAGCAAGACTGTGTTTGTTATTTTCATTATCCATTGCTTCGTCCCTACGGGGATGCAATGTTGGTAGAAATAAATGCAGTCATGTACATGTCGCGCTGGTTGCCGGCATTGACATGAAAAACCGCCGCTACTCCGCGCGAACCGCCCGGAAGCCATTGTGTTTTTACCGACATTTTGTTCCTGACGGGATATTGTTTTATTTGCTGTTTTTTTATTCATTATTATTCTCTATTATTTTCAGGATTGCTTAACTGCTTCGCTGTTCGCAATGACAAACAGAAAATCAACTGTCAATCTTTTACTTCTTTTCCGCGTTTATTTATGTAAAATTTCTTGCCGTTTAAGCTTACCTTTGCACGACCGTCATTAAAACTTTCCGCATCATCAAATTTTACTGGAATAACTTCTTTCCCGTCTGCATCAATAAATCCATATTTGCCGTTAAGTTTTACTTTTGCGCGAAGCGTGGTAAAATCAATATCCCATGCTTCGTCGTATTTAGCGGGAGTAATTTCTTTTCCGTTTTCATGCACAAATCCCCATTTGTCGCCCGATTTTACTCTTGCACGGCTCAAAACAAATCCTCCCAAATAATCGTATTTTACAGGAATAACTTCATTTCCATTTTTATCAATAGAACCATGCTTGCCGTTTAATGTTACATATGTAGTTTTTATCGTCTTATAAAAACTTTTTGCCCTGTCATATTTTACAGAAATAACTTCTTCTCCGTTTTTATTGATAAATCCGTATTTTTCGTTCAATTTTACCAATGCCCGCGAATCGCAAAAATCTTCTGCTTCATCATATTTTGTCGCCGTAATCTCTTTTCCGCTTTTATCGATAAAACCATATTTACCGTTTAATTTTACTATTGCGCAATCTTCGCTGAAACTTCGCGCATCATCGTACTTCAATGGAATAATTTCGGTTCCGCTTGTATTGATAAAACCATATTTCCCATTTAATTTAACCATTGCTAAATTTTCTTTGAATGATTTCGCATCATCATATTTAAATGGAGTAATTTCATTTCCATCGCTGTCAATAAATCCCCATTTTTTATTTAACTTCACTCCCATGCGACTTTCGGTAAAATTAAACAGCGTTTTGTCATACTTACACGGAATAATTTCGTTTCCATCTCTGTTGATAAATCCCCATTTGCCGTTTAATTTCACGGCGGCGCGGCTGTCGCAGAAACTCCACACTTCTTCGTATTTCATTGCTGTGATTTCTTTCCCTTCTTTGTCAATAAATCCCCATTTGCCATTTAATTTTACTTTTGCTCGCGCTTCGCTAAAATTCTCAGCATCATCATATTTTGCAGGAATCACTTCTTTTTGTTTACTGTCGATATAGCCGTATTTGCCATTTATCTTTACTTTTGCCAAATGTTCAGTATAGCCGCTTACAAGGTCGTATTCATACGTTTGAGCAAGTAACGAACCCGCACAAATAATTGATAGTATAAAAGTTACTGTTTTCATTTTTTATTTTTATAAGATTATTAAATATTTAAATTTTTCATAATGCAAATTTATAAAATTGTTTTCAAAACTAACAAATGTTTTGAGAAATAAGTTAATTTTATACAATATGTTGTTAATTCTACAACCTTATGATGCGTTTTTTACATCAGTAACAACTAATTTTGCATTACATAAGAATTAAGAGTATTTTGCAGTGCGCAATGCAAAAGAAACAAATTCAAAAAACCGACCATATACGGTAGATATATGGAAAAAATAATTTATTTAATAAACATCAATTATGGAAAAAAAATTTGAAATTGCAAAATTTGAAACTTTAGAAAGTTCAAACGAAATGCTTAAAGGCGGTTTTTCTACGGCGTATGTCGGCGGAGCAGGTGCAAAGTTGGAGGTAAATTTTGCTAAAGGATGTGGTTGTACTATTATTACAAATGGTGTAGCAGGCTGTGCTTGTTCTCCTGCTCCGACTCCGGTGAGCTAAACCAGAGTAAAAGAATCTATTAATTCAATTCGAAATTGGTTTTTTGCTAAATCCGAAACAATCTATTTTTTGTAACAGTGATAAAAATATACGATTGTTTACAGTATTAACAATTCAAGCGAAGGCTGTTCTTGATTGGACAGCCTTGCTTGAATATTAAAAATAAAATACAATGAAATACAGTCAGTTTAATTCAATAATCCCATACGGCGATAAATTCGCATTATATAACACTTTTGAACGAAAAGTTATTTTTCTGGAACCAAAACTTAAAGATATTTTAGTTGAGGAAAAACAAAAAGGGATAGGTAATTTAATAAACGTACATCCTGATTTTTATAAATATTTAGTTGAAAATAATTTTATTGTTAATGATAATATAAACGAACTCGAAAAAATAAAAAAATTAGTTTATGAAATCGATGAGAGTCGAAAAAAATATGATTTAACCATAAATCCTACAATCAATTGCAATTTTAGATGTTGGTATTGTTACGAAACTCACATAAAACAATCTAAAATGGATACGAATATAGTAAACCGAGTAAACAAATTAATTCAAAAAATAGCACAAAATAAAGAATTAAAAGAATTTACTCTTGGATTTTTTGGAGGAGAGCCATTGCTGTATTTTGAGAAAAATGTAATTCCAATAATAGATGAATTTATTCCTGTAATGAACAAGTTTAATAAAAAGTTTGATATAGGATTTACAACAAACGGCTATCTTATAAATGATAAATTTATAGATTATTTCAATAAAAAACAGGTAAAACCACATTTTCAAATTACATTGGACGGTTATGGCGAAAATCATGATAAAGTTCGTTTTATTACTCAAACAAAAGGTTCGTATTTTACTATTATAAACAATATTAAAAAATTAGCAGAAAATGGAATGTTTGTCAGAGTAAGAATCAATTATACAGATGAAAATCTGGAAGATACATATAAAATTGGTAATGATTTTTCTATAATGGAAAATTTTGCAAAACAAAATTTATTGATTGATTTTCACCGTGTTTGGCAAAATACAAAAATAGATGATATAAATATTGTTGTTGATAGAAATGTTGAGTTAATAAGGAAAAAAGGATTAATTGCAAAAAGCAGCAGTTATAATCCCGAAACAGTTAGAGGTTCCTGCTACGCAGACAAGCGAAACAGCGCAGTTATAAATTATAATGGCGATGTATTCAAATGTACTGCCCGCGATTTTAAAACAGAACACAGAGAAGGATTTCTTGATGAAAACGGTAATATAATTTGGGAAAACAATTCACTTGAACGTAGAATGAATGCAAAATTTGGTAGTGTCTCAAATTGTATGGTTAATTATTTCCATAAATTCCGGTTTTGTAATAAAATTTTTCAATATACATTCCAATAATATTGTCATGTATTTGTTCATTCTTTGAAA
>JAISOH010000079.1 GCA_031275825.1 Prevotellaceae bacterium
TGCTTTGGAACTGGATAGAAAAGCCATGGAAATCGCTTATAAATATAAACAGCCTTCCAGAATATCCGGCAATGTGTCTGTAACCGACGAATCATACAAACCCGAAACCCGCAACACAACCGACGCCGGTAAAAATACAGCCGGCATATCATCGCCTCCCGCCGGACAGGAAACATACAGTATGAAAGACAGTGACGAAAACACAACAGAAATAACATCGCCATCGGGAAAAACAGCGAAATACAACAGTCAGTACAACCATAATAATTGCCTTCAACACAAGATTGCAGTAATAAACGGGTACGAAAACGTAGAACTGAAAAATCTCTGCGACGAAGATTTGCAGGTAGAAGGTTACTGCCTGAATGCAATTGCAAAACGTGGCGGCGAAAACACAATGGATTTCCGGGAGACCGTCCGTGCGCACACAACTGTGTATGTTAAGAGTTTTATAGAAACCGAATACAAAATAACAGGAATAAAAGTATTGAAGAAAAATAATTCAAACAATACATCAAATAACAATCTGTTAGGGACAAAGTGGAAAATAGAAAATGTCAATGCTTGCGATTTTTGTATTGCAAAAACAGTTTGGGAATTTCAAAATAACAATCAGGTAGAAATTACAAATTATTTTGGAACGGGAAGTAACGAAATTAACTATATGTATAAATATTTTTATGATACACAAGATAATAAATGGAAAATGTATCAACTAAACAGCGTTAATAATATAATGAAAATGAGTGAAAGCGAAGAACGGGAATTGGCATTCAAAATGGGCAATTATTTTATTCTTACCATATTGGATAACAAACTGATTAGCACAGATTTTACTGGCACAAAAAAAGAATATTTAAGGATTTATTAAATAAACTATATAATAATATAATGGAAAATAATACAACAATATCATTTCGCGAACTGTCCGCCGGCTATACGCTTTTCAACGGTAAATATATCATTGAATCTGTAATAGGCGCGGGCGGATTCGGAATCACCTACAAGGCACGACAGAGCGGACTGAACCGCACGGTGGCTGTCAAGGAATTTTTTATGAACGGATACTGCATCCGGAACACGCAGGCAAAAACCGTAATACTGCAGGGCATAGCGGAAGATGCGTTTGAAAAATACAGAAAAAAATTCGTTGAAGAGGCGCAGACGCTCGCCGCACTAAAACACCAAAACATAGTGCAGATTATTGACATATTCGACGAAAACAACACCTCGTATATGGTAATGCCTTTCGTTGAAGGACAAACACTGCAAAAAACGGTAGAAATGCGCAGAACGCTTGACTATAAACAAACAATAAACTATCTTTCGCAGATATCGGAAGCTGTCAGTTATGTTCACACAAAAAACATTCTGCACCGCGACATTAAGCCCGATAATATAATTATCACACCCGACCATCATGCCATACTGATAGATTTCGGCTCTGCGCGCGAATTTGTACACGACAAAACGCAACAGCACACTTCCATACTTACTCAGGGTTACGCTCCGCTGGAACAGTACTCCGCTATCAGTCGCAAAGGCGCTTATTCGGATATTTATTCTTTGGGAGCGGTGTATTATTTTGCACTGACAGGACAAAAGCCTATAGCGGCAACCGACCGGACAATGGAAGAACTGCCCGAACCCAAAACGCTTGTACCTGCTATTCCCGAAGCCGTCAACCGTACTGTTATAAAAGCAATGGAACTCAAACCAGAAAATCGCTATCAGACAGTAAGTGAATTTATGCAGGACTTGCTGAAAAATGAAAACCGGACTGCAACAGCAGGGGCAAACAAAGTTAAAAAAAATAAACTTCTGCCGGGGCTGTCAATAGCCGTAATTATTTTAATATCCACGGTAAGCGTACTTTTTTTCCGTCAGTCAGAAAACGATAACGACAGTGCGCCAATGACAACTGTAATAATTGAAGTCAAAGATTCCGTTTTTAATATCAACGGAGAAACATTCAAATATACCGGCGCCATAAAAGACAACCTCCCGCACGGATTGTTGGGAAGAGCGGAATTTGACGATAGCGACCTCAGGAATACTTACAACGGTGAATGGGAAAACGGAAAAAGACACGGACATGGAACACTGCGATACAAAAACCGCGACAGGTACGAAGGCGATTTTGCCGACAATACCTTTAACGGCTGCGGCGTTCTTACATATTCGAGCGGAGCAAGTTACAGAGGGCAGTTTATCGATGGAAAACGAAACGGACTTGGAATTTACAAATATTCATCAGGCGAAGTCGAAAGAGGCGAATGGAAAGATGGCGACTTTATTAAAAAAATTGACGAAACAGAATTTAATGCAAAACTTGATTCGATTTGCAAATTTAAAAATTAAAAAATATAATTAACTAAAAATTAAAATTATTTGAATATGAAATCAAAAATTATTATCAATCGTTTAGCGCTTGTTGCATTTGTTTTGAGTTGTTTTTTATGCAACAACATGAACGCGCAATCTACAGATGAAAAAAAAACGCAAACAAAAACAAATAATAAACTTCAAGAGAAACCCAAACCGACTAAACCAAAACCGGAGGATAATACTGTTAATAACAAAGAATTAATGCAACAGGAACAAAACAGACAGGACAGCATTAAGCGTGCAATGGAAGAACAGGAAAAAAAACGTAAAGAAAAACAGGAAGCGGAATTAGTAATTACCGATATGTTTTTTTCCGCTACAAATGCAAACAGAAAGAAAAAGATGAACAAAGACTCATGGGTTAGCGTAAGCGATATTATTATAAAAGAAGATGGAGTTGAAGTCAGCAAATTAAACACAAAGGTAAATCGGGAAAATATAGTTGATAAAAGAATATCCAATTCGTATGGGCATGTCGTCAAATTCAGTCCTGACGCAAAAACCGTTTCAATAACGTTTAAAGTAACATATAATATAGAAAGAAACAGCAGTTCTCCTTTAAGTTTGTTTAAAGACCATGTGAATATTATAGACAAGGCTAAATATATTGAATTAAGATTCAATGAAACCATGCAGGAATGGGAAGTTTCGCATATTGACAAACAGTCCAATCCCGATGATATTCCGTTCAAATCGTTTATTATAAACGAAGACGCCGCATATCAGAATATTGATTTTCGCCTGAACTATATTTTCAGAACAGTAAATAAAATATATTAATCAATCGTTTTTTGCTAATAAAAATCAGCAAAATACAGACATTAAAATTTTCAGTCTTTATATATTTATATTAATTTCGTATCAAGACAAAATAAAAAAAACGTTTTATTGATATTTTGCCGGATTTTAATACGCACTGCATAAATCTCTGCATTTTAATTCATTAACTTCGGCTTATAATTCATTGTTAACAAATGAACAGTTATTGAGAGGTTATTTTAATATTTCGATGGAGTTTTATATAATTGTATTTTTTATTACTTTTGCAAAAAATTAAATAAAGGGGTGCCTTAATATTACGGGCTGAGATTATACCCATTTTACCTGATTCGGATAATGCCGACGTAGGGAATGATAGAAAAGAATCCCCTTTTCTGTATTAATCAAAAAAATAGAAAAGATGAAAAAGATTGTTATTACAATGTTTGTGTTTTGCTCTGCAATTACAGCAGCATATTCACAGGAAAACGACACTGCGCTGGTTTTTGAACTGGACGAAATTAACGTAATTGCCACGCGTGCCGAAAACAGGACTCCCGTTACACATTCGCTTGTAACGAAAAGTCAAATTGAAAGTTCAAACTACGGACAGGATGTTCCGTTCATACTCATGCTTATGCCGTCAACGCTTGCAACTTCGGATGCAGGTGCCGGAATAGGCTACACAGGCGTTCGCATTCGCGGCATCGACCCTACGCGCATCAACGTTACGGCTAACAGTATTCCGCTCAACGATGCCGAAAGCCATTCGCTGTATTGGGTTAATATGCCCGATTTTGTTTCATCGCTTGCCGATATTCAGATACAGCGCGGTGCAGGTTCATCTACAAACGGTGCAGGCGCATTCGGAGCAAGCATAAACATGAGAACCGAGTTGTTGAGTTACGAACCTTACGGAAATGTTTCACTGTCGGCAGGTTCGTACAATACTCACCGCGAAACGGTGAAACTGGGAACAGGGCTTTTGAAAAATCATTTTGCGTTCAGCGCCCGACTGTCGAATATCAGTTCTGACGGATATATCGACAGGGCTTCGTCAAAATTGCGTTCTTATTTTGCGCAGGGCGCATATTACGGGGGAGGCGCAGTAGTAAAATTCATAACTTTCGGCGGAAAGGAAGAAACATATCACGCATGGGATGGTATCGACGCCGAACAAATGAAAAAAAATCGAAGATATAATCCCTGCGGTGAAATACATGATAAAAACGGAAATGTAGAGGGTTTTTATGAAAACCAAATCGACAGTTATATTCAACATAATTATCAACTGCTGTACAGTCAGCGATTAAACGACAAATGGAACTTTAATATAACTCTTCATTATACACGCGGCGATGGGTATTACGAAGAATATAAAAACGACAGAACACTTGTAGAGTACGGATTGCAACCATTCGCTGTTGATGGAGATACAGTAGAAAAATCAAATCTTGTCCGCAAAAAACAAATGTACAACGATTTTTACGGCAGTATTTTTTCGCTGAATTATAAAACGCAAAAATTTTCGGCATCGCTTGGAGGCGGCGTAAACAGATATACAGGCGACCATTGGGGAAATGTGATTTGGATAAAAAATTATGTCGGAAATCTTGATGCAAACCATGAATATTACCGAAATGCTACCGACAAAACCGATGCCAATATTTTTGTAAAAACAAATTACGAAATATACAAAAACCTTAATCTTTATGCCGACCTGCAATATCGCCGGATAAGTCATGTAATACACGGCGAAAACGATAACTGGGACTGGATAAACGAAAAAATGCAGGGTTTGAATGTCGATAATATTTATAACTTTTTTAATCCTAAATTTGGTTTTCATTATCAAATAAACGACAAAAACGATGCCTACATTTCACTTGCCGTAGCCAATAAAGAACCTACAAGAAACAATTTTACCGATGCAAAATTTAATACTGTTCCAAAATCCGAACGGCTTTACGATTATGAACTTGGTTATAATTTTCGCGGCAGCATGGTTAATTTCGGAGCAACATTATATTACATGGATTATAAAAACCAGCTTGTGCTTACAGGTGAAACAAACGATATAGGCGAAGCGCTTACAGACAATGTTGCCGAAAGTTACCGTTCGGGAATAGAACTTATGTTTGGAATAAAATTTGCAGACTGGCTGCACTGGAACGTAAACACAACTTTCAGCAAAAACAAAATTAAAAATTACACCGAATATCTCGATGATTACGACGAAGACTGGAACCCTCTTTATACGCAAACCGCAAATCACATGCCGTTAACCGATATTGCATATTCGCCGTCTGTTATTGCCAATTCGCTTGTGTCGTTCAAGTTTGAAAATTTGAATATCGCGCTGCAATCCGTTTATGCAGGCAAGCAATATGTTACCAATTCTCGGCAGGATGATTTGAAACTTGATGCATATTTCATCAACAACATCAGGGCAGATTATACCTTGCAAACAAAATCACTTGGCAAGTTTACAATAGGTCTTGCCGTTAATAATATTTTCAACAAAAAATACAGCAGCAACGGATGGGGAAGCAGCGCATACATCAAGGATGCTGGCGGAAATGTTTTATACCGTTCAAATTATATGGGATATTATCCTCAGGCTACATGTAATTTTATGGTAAACTTGTCGATGCAATTTTAATCTGACATGGAACTTAAAACCATACTTCAGATAGCAGGAGTAACCTTAGGTTTGCTGTATCTGTATTTCGAATACAGGGCAAGCATTTATTTATGGATTATAGGAATAATTATGCCTTTGGTTCACGGATTTCTTTATTTCAGGCAAGGTTTGTATGCCGATATGGGAATGAATGTTTATTATGTCATTGCAGGAATTTACGGATGGATTGTATGGAACAGCCGCAGACCCGAAGGCAAAAAAACGTATAACATAAGCAGAACTCCATTGCGCAAATGGTTGCATCTTGCCTGCATATTTGCAGTTATTGACATTCTCATAACTTATATTTTGATTGAATACACAAACAGCAACGTACCTTATGCCGATGCATTTACAACTTCGCTTAGTGTTGTTGCAATGTGGATGCTGTCGCGCAAATATGTCGAACAGTGGCTCGTATGGCTTGTCGTTGATGTGGTTACATGCTGCCTGTATATTTACAAAAATATACCTGTTACAGCATCGCTTTACATTTTATATTCGTGTTTGGCAGTTGCCGGTTATTTGCGCTGGCAGAAAATGATGAAATAAAAAAATGAATAACGTATGTAAAGAACGTCATTGGCAACCAAACAATTCTCCGTTTAACTTTTTACTGTCGGTGACGTTCTTTTGTTTTTCCATACCTCTTAAAATTTTAACAAACCATCCTGCATGATTGCGAAAATTCAGTAACTGAACAGATAGACTCTATTCGGATTTTAAACGTCCGTGAGGAGACAGGCAGGATTATAATAATCAGGAATTAAATTATGATCACTAAATGTTTTACCTGAAAAAAACATTATCAACAGCGCATGGCAACAACAACTAACAAATTGACAGTGAAATAATAAGAATTTTGCCATTGTAATAAAAACAGACTTAAACCTTTTCAAAAGGATAATGGTAAAAAATTATTACGCCAAAACGTTTAAAAGCAGCATGGAACAAAGATTTCCTCATCAAATTACTCGAAATTTAAATGCGTTGACCGGAAAGTTGCTGATTTTTCCAGATTTTATGAAAGTATAACTTGTTATCTGTAATGCGGCTGTTCAATGAAAGTGTATAAGATACAACGACTTGTTTCATTTCGCAAGTGCTGTCCGGCTTTTTGTCACGGCGTTTATCGGCGTTTTTGAAAAGGATACACTTTGCAATGGTAGCTTCAAAATATATATATATTTAAACTATATTTTCCTTAAATTCAATACATCTTAATACATCTTTCGACTATTTCTTTTGAATTTAACATATCATAAATATTCTCGTTATTGATAAATGACAATATTCGTTTTCTCTCAAACAGCAAAATGCCACATAATTCGTGGTGTTCATAGAAAGTAGAATAGTTATAATTTATCAAGGAATAGGGTATAAATACAGAATGTATGATTGGGGATAAATAGTGGTTTATAAATAAATTATATCTTCTTGTATCAGATATTTTTTTATTCCACTCTTTGCCACAGGCACATTGCCCAAATACTGATATATGATTGCCGATATTATCACCAAAAGGTAACCAACCAACAATATCTAACCTCAAATCCTGTGTACCATTTGAAGATACTATTTGCAAATAATTTTCATCTGCGGTTAAATTCATGCTTAAGGCTAATTTTCTAACTTTCTCACAAGCATGTCCAGAAAATTCCGAATTTTTACCGAATCCCTTAACAATGGCAAATTCAGGTAAATAATTTTTGAGTGTTTCCTGTGATAAAAGTTCAAACTCTGTTGCTAAATCTGATTGAAAATTTTGAAACAGATTCTTAATAATTTATTAATGAGCGACTATACATCAATCAAATTTTTTGGATTCTTCCCATATTTCGTTCATTTCGTCAAAAGTCATTGTTTTAAGCGAACGTCCCTGTTTTATTGTTTTTTGTTCGAGATATTCAAACCTGCGCATAAATTTTTTGTTTGTACGTTCCAGCGCCGTTTCGGGGTCAATATCGTACAGGCGCGCCGCATTGACAATTGCAAATATCAAATCTCCAAATTCCTGTTCCAAATGTTCTCTGTTTTTGCTTTCTGTTTCAGTCAGAACTTCATTGTATTCTTCTATGATTTTTTCCCATACCTGATTTCTGTTCTCCCAGTCAAAACCTACGGCGCTCGCTTTTTCCTGTATTCTGTTTGCTTTTATCAAAGCAGGCAAGGCAACGGGAACTCCCGAAAGTACCGTTTTATTTCCATCTTTTTCTTTAAGTTTAAGTTGTTCCCAATTTCTCACAACCTGATCGGAATCGTTGTTAACATCTACGTTTCCGAATACGTGAGGATGCCTGTAAACAAGTTTGTCGCAAATTCCGTTTATTACATCCGTAATATCAAATTCTCCCGTTTCGCTGCCTATTTTTGCATAAAAAACAATGTGCAGCAGCAAATCTCCCAACTCTTTGCGAATTTCGCTTAAATTTTTTTTTATAATAGCATCGGCAAGTTCGTATGTTTCTTCTATTGTGTTGTTGCGCAGGCTTTCAAAAGTTTGTTTTTTGTCCCATGGACATTTTTCACGTAATTCGTCCATAATATTCAAAAGTTTGGCGAAAGCCGCAAGTCGTTTGTCTTTTTCCATATTTATTTATTATTATTTTCACAAAATTAATTAAAATTTTGTCCTGCGGCAAAAACAGTTATAAGAAGTTAAACATATCGAAAATAGTTGGCTATTTCTTATATTTGCATCATTTTAAAAAAATAATGCAGAAACAAAAACCAAAATTATGGACAGCAGGTTATATAAATGTATGTATTGCCAATTTTTTAATGGCATGTTCGTTCAATTTGTTAATGCCTTCGATACCGCTGTATATAACCGAACATCTCGGCGTGGCGCAAACTAAAACGGGAATAGTGCTGTCGTCATATACGATTGCTTTATTGTTTGTTCGACCGTTTTCGGGTTATATTGTAGATTTATATTCGCGAAAAAAGGTATTGCTTGTAAGTTTCATTTTTTATGTAAGTATTTTTCTTGGTTATTTTTGGGCTACAACGGTGATGCTTCTGGTTTTAGTACGTTTTTTGCATGGAATAATGTGGGGAATGTGTTCTGTATCAACAAACACGCTGGCTATTGATCTTGTACCTGCCGAGCGGCGCGCCGAAGGCACAGGTTTTGCCGGCACTTTTATGAATGTTGCAATGGCTGTGGGTCCTTTTATTGCTATTCACATTTATCAGGAACAGGGTTTTAACACTTTGATTGGCTATGCAATAGGAATGGGAATACTTGGTATTATTGCAGTTGCGCTGATAAAAACACCCGCAAGACCAAAATTGAGAAATCGTGAAAAAATATCTTTCGACAGATTTTTTCTTTTGCCTGCATGGGCTATATTTCTTAATCAGCTGTTGCCCTGTTTTGCATGGGGAAGCATAGGTTCGTTTGTAGCGCAGTACGGCAAGCGCACAGGAATACCAAACGCAGGAGTATTTTTTCTGTTTTTTGCAGCCGGAATTATTGCTTCGCGAGCATTTTCGGGGCGCTTGGTTGATAAAGGTTATGTACATCATGTAAATATTATTTCAATGGCAACAGTAAGCATTTCGTTTTTTGCTTTTTCGATATTACGCGGATTATATGAATTTTGTGTTACAGGTTTGTTCATTGGATTAGGATTTGGAATGATGTTGCCAGCCATGCAAATTATTTATGTTAACATGGCTCATAACAACAGGCGCGGAACTGCAAATTCCACATATCTTTTGGGATTTGATGTAGGTTCTTCGGCAGGTATGCTTGCAGGAGGATTTATTACAGGAATATGGTCGTTTGAAATTTTGTACCGCATATCTTCGTGCTTGTGTTTGATCAGCATATTGCTTTATGTATTTGTATCAAAACCTGCATTCGACAGAAAAAGGCTGAAATGATTTTAAAATATAAGGAAAAAACATAAAAAAACGGTTTAATCCCTATATTGCCTCGATTCCATATAGAATTTGTTTTTAATAAATTTAATGCAGAGTTTCAAAATTACAGTGAAAAATTATTACATTTGTTGAAAATAAATACCGGTTTGAAAAAAATTGAATTAAAATCCTGTTTTGGAAATATAAATCCTGAAGCAGGCTGCGACGAAGCAGGACGCGGATGTTTAGCCGGTCCCGTATTTGCAGCCGCCGTAATTTTACCTGATAATTTTGAACATCCTTTGCTTAATGATTCCAAACAACTTACCGAAAAGCAGCGAAAAGAACTTCGCAAAATCATCGAAAACGAAGCAGCGGCATGGTCGGTAGCATCCGTTGACAATAAAGAAATTGACATAATAAACATTCTTAACGCCTCTATTTTGGCTATGCACAAAGCTTTGCACGGTTTGAAAATACAGCCTGAATTTATAATTGTCGATGGAAACCGTTTTAAACAATATGGAAATACAGCGCATAAAACCATAATAAAAGGAGATGCAAAATACAAAAATATAGCGGCATCTTCAATTTTAGCGAAAACTCACCGCGATGAATTTATGGAAAAAATCGCACAAATACATCCTCAATACGGTTGGCAACAAAACAAAGGCTATCCTACAAAAAAACATCGCTTTGCCATTGCCAGATACGGCACAACGCCTTTTCACCGATTGTCTTACAGATTATTACCGGATACTCAAACCGAAATAGAATTTTCAGACTGATATTTGGCGACAGTTAGTTATTAATGATTTTATAAACATTTGCCGTTATTGTTTTTTCCGAACTGCGCCGTATCTTATCATTAATCATTTTTTGCTACTTTTGCAACTTCAATATAAAAACAATGAGCAAAAAAATTATAAAAATACTGAAATATTTGTTTTTTCTTGCACTGGCAGTTGCACTAATGTACCTTGCTTTCAAATCCGTTAATTTCAACGATTTTATCAAAGGATTGCAAAGCGTTGATTATTGTCTTGTTGCATTATCGGTAATTATTGGTATTGCAGGATATTTTTTTCGCGTTTTGCGATGGAAAATTCTTATCGATTCGCTCGGATACAATATTTCAGCCAAAAACGTATATAATGCAACCATGATAGGCTATCTGGCAAATTTCACAATCCCTCGCATAGGCGAAATAATACGTTGTTCCGTATTGAAAAAAACAGATAAAATAGATTTTGAAAAAACACTGGGTACGGTAATAGCAGAACGCTGTTACGACTTCATTTTCCTGTTTTTATTTCTCATTTTTGTTATCGCAATACGGTTTAAAGTATTTGGAACTTTTATTTCAGAAAAAATATATCAGCCTGTGATTGAAAAAATATCGGCAATACCTGTATTTTTAGTTATAAGCATAATAGTTGCCGTCTGCATAATGCTGATTTTTGTTTTTTACATTCGCAAACGAATAACAAAAATCATAAAAGGCTTAATATCAGGATTGAAAACCGGAATAATGATGAAAAATCGCAGAAAATTTCTTTTTTATACAATTTTGATATACCTTTGCTACTGGCTTACCGGATTTTTGGTGCTGAAAGCCATACCTGCAACAGTTTCGTTAAATGCAACAGATGCATTGTTTTTGTTTGTTGTCGGAGCTTTCGGATGGGTCATTCCCGCACAGGGCGGATTTGGTTCATATCACATTTTGGTAGCTTTGGGCTTGGGAGTTTATGGAATTTCATACGATAATGGAATAATAGTTGCAACAATTGCACACGAATCGCAGGTAATATTTATGATATTGCTGGGGTTTGTGTCGCTGATAATGTTTCTTATATTTTGTAAGAAAATAAAAAAAACAGATACAGAAATTAAACAAAATAAGTAAATTATGATACAACAAACAACTATCAAAACCGAACTTGAACGCATTCAATCGCGTATTCATAAAAATGATACAGGCAGTTTGGAGAAAAAACTGGCTTATTGGCGATTTAAATCCTACAAAATTGTTTTTATTTTTGGCAATTATGATATTTTAGACCGAAAACGCATTGAATATCTTACACAGGTAGCAGATTTCGGCAACAGATTTGTGATAGGCTTGCGTTCGGATGAAGCGGCAAAACGTTTGGGAACAGAACTTGTTAACGATGAATACACGCGGGCGACAGTTTTGGCATCCTTGAGATTTGTAAGCCGTGTTGAAATCATCGACGATGTATCGCCGCTTGAATTTATAAAAATTCTCAAACCTCATGTTCTTGTCGATTCAAAAGCAGATGCAAAACAGGCTGCCTGTTACGAAACAATAATTGCAAACGGAGGAAAAGTTGAATTGATAGACTGAAAAAATTATTGAATAATAATGGCAAAAGTAAAAAAAACATTCTTTTGTAAAAATTGCGGACACGAATCTGCAAAATGGTTGGGATGTTGTCCGGCATGTGGAGAATGGAATACTTTTGTCGAAGAAATTATTTCAAAACCAACAACATCTGCCGTAGGAATAAATAATTCAAATTCGCAGGCTCAACTTATCGGCGATATTGACTTTTCGCACGAATTGCGTATTAATTTAAATTCTGCGGAAATTAATAGAATTCTCGGAGGCGGCTTGGTTTGCGGATCTATGGTTCTTGTTGGCGGAGAACCGGGAATAGGAAAATCAACATTAAGTTTGCAAATTGCACTTAACTGTCCTAATCTCAAAACCCTTTACATATCAGGCGAAGAAAGCGCACAGCAAATAAAAATTCGAGCAACGCGACTTGGCGCAAACGATGCTCAATGCTACATATTAAGCGAAACCCTGCTTGAAACAATTATAATGCAAACCAAAGAAATAAAACCTGATATTCTTATAATTGACTCTATTCAAACGCTTTATACCGAACGCATTGATTCCTCGGCAGGAAGTATTTCGCAAATTCGCGACTGTGCAATGCAACTTCTCAAATTTGCGAAAGAAACGGATACTCCTGTTTTTGTTATCGGGCATATAACCAAAGATGGAACGCTTGCCGGTCCCAAAGTTTTGGAACATATAGTAGATGTTGTATTGCAATTTGAAGGCGACAACAATCATGCATACCGTATTTTGCGTGCAACAAAAAATCGTTTTGGCTCGACAGCGGAAACAGGAATTTTTGAAATGCAGCACAACGGTTTGCGTGAAATTGAAAATCCTTCCGAAATACTCATCTCGCAGCATAACGACTCATCTTTCAGCGGAGTTGCAATAGCGGCAACAATGGATGGAATTCGTCCATTGTTTATTGAAACACAGTCTCTTGTCAGCACGGCTGCTTATGGAGTTCCTCAACGTTCCACAACGGGAATAGATGTCAGGCGATTGAATATGTTGCTTGCAGTACTTGAAAAACGTGCAGGATTTCGTTTGGCGATGAAAGATGTTTTTTTCAATATTACGGGAGGGTTGCGCATTTCCGATACGGCAGCGGATATGGCGATTGTCAGCTCTGTACTTTCGTCAAATTTCGATATTCCCATACCAATAAACTGCTGTTTTTGTGCCGAAGTTGGACTTACGGGAGAATTTAGACCTGTATCGCATGTCAATCAACGAATTAATGAAGCTGCCCGCTTGAATTTCAAAAAGATATTTATTTCCAAATATAACAAACTCGAAGACAAACAACCTTCAAGTATTGAAATAATTCCTGTTGCAAAAATAGAAGAATTAATGAAAATTATTTTCAGGAAAACTTGATGTTTAATATGTTGGAATAAATATGAAACGAAAATTCAGCCCTTCCCGCATTTTTGACAGTGAAAAATATTTCCATACTATTTTAATATTCTTCAGTCAGTTTGTTTGAATAATTTATTTTGTTCATTAATAATCACAAAATTTCAAAACAAATATAATTGTCAAATCAAAAAGTACCTTGTTAAAAAAACGAAATGTTTTGTTTGACATTTGTTAAGACCAAAACGAAAAGTGAATGAAAAAACACGCGCATACGGATTACATTACCCTCTCCTCAGCAATCTTCACATATTCGGGGTTCAGTTCAATACCGATATAATTACGTCCCATATCCTTTGCAACTACCGCCGTTGTCCCTGCGCCTCATGAACGGGTCAAGTACAACGCCGCCGGGCGGACATCCCGCTGCTATGCATGTGCGTATAAGTGCGGGCGGAAACATGGCAAAGTGCGCTCCCTTAAAGGCGTGCGTAGGTTACTGCCCACACGTTGCGCCTGTTGCGTCCGGGTCTGTCGGCGCAGATATTACCGCCGTGATGCTGCTCCGGCAACCCGACACAGCTGTCCTTCGATGCATAGCCACGTATTACGTTTGGACAGCGGCTATGCTCGCTCCGCATTAACCTTTGTACCTCGCCACGCCGCTATCTCCATTGCCGTACTTAACGCCGCCATAGTGCGTAATCTTTTTGCGCCCGTCCATAATTGGCAGGCTCAAGCATGGCCTCGTGGTCGAACCGGTTCCTCGCCTATTTGCTGAATAAAAATATATATTCATGCGCTTTCGTGCAGCAGTCGGTAACACTCTCCTGCATTGGGTTCGGCTTGTGCCATATAATATCCTGCCGCAGGTACCAGCCCGCATCCCGTAGCGCGGACGCCAGCCGCCACGGGATGCCTATTAAATCCTTACTCTTATATTTAAATGGTTTTGAAAATTTTGTTGCAAAACTTGCAGCGGGCTGTATGTTACTCGAAAACATGTCATTTTTATCGCCCCAGCCTCGCCCGCTGCCGGCGTAACTGTCGCCTATGATAATCCACATCGTGTCATCGGCGGCGAGTATCCTGTGAATTTCCATAAAGACATCCGACAGCCGTTTAATATACAGTTCGGGCGTATTCAAGCCCGATTTGCCCGCCAATTCCATAATCCCGCAGCAGATAATACGGCGGGCTTGTTACGCAACAATTAACGCTGTCAGGCGGCATGTTGCGTAATACATCAAGGGCGTCGCCACAGATTATCTTATTTAAATTTTCTATCATAAGTTACATATTTCTCTACCTGTTCAACCCGCCTTACAAACGCTGCCTGAACGCCGTTCAGACAGCGTTTTAACGTCCGCCCGAGCGCAGGTATAATATCGTTCAAATAGGACTCGCGCGGCGATACGAACGTGTCTATCCTGATTATTTTCTGTTTGCATATATCGCCCGTGTCGAGTCTGCTGTCAGCCCAGAACCACGTGGCGGCGGTTACAGGCGTATAAGTTTCGTCAAGCAGTATCCGGCTGCCGACGAATAACTGAATACGCACGTCTTCGGCGCTTTCCAGAACGAGTTTGGGAAGATTGCCTGCAAAACACAAGCCCAGAGGTCGCGATATGACTGTTATTTCTGACATACCGCAAAAGTATTTGTGTTTTGCCTGAAATGAAAGGACAAATTTTAAAATAAAAAACCCTGTGTTGAAGACACAGGGACTACCGTAAAATTAAATTCGTCAATTAATTAAGGTTTACGGATATAAGATCTTGCCCTAAATTATGCAAGGCTTTTTCTATCTTTTTAATCTGTGTTGATTTTGGATTGCTTTTACCCGAGGCATATCGTTGTAACTGTCGCTGGTTAATGCCTGTTAGTCGTTCCAACGCCGCATTCGTGATAATTCCGTTATAATAATGCAGTATGCTTTCAGTATTAAATTTATATACTAATTCATATTTGCCTGAAAATTCAACAGGTATATCATCACCATCTTCTTCCATGCCGTGCAAGTGAAAATCTAAAGCATCCTGCATGTGTTCTTTGAGCTCGTTAAACGTTTTCCCTGTCGCAACACAGATTCCATCGCCTACAATGATATGTGCTGAATAATTGTTTTCCGTTTTTCCTACTTCTACTGTTATTTTTGCCATAATTATATGATTTTTGGCAGGTTTATTTTTCATATAAGCCTGCTTGAATTAAAATACTTTTTGCTGTGTTCACGTTTAAGTCATCGCTTAACTTGCCGGGAACTGTTACTTTGCCTTTTTTTGACGGATGCTTGAATTGCCTGTGATCGCCTTTCGTTCTTTTTATATACCAGCCATCTTTTTCAATCATCTTGATAATTTCGATTACTTTATAAATTTTCATAAACCTTTACCATTAATTGACAGCACAAAGATAGTTGTATTTTTACTACTATCCAAAAATTTTCCGTTAAATAATCTTAACGCAAAAAATTATCTTGAATGCGGCTTGAGCCATGTTGTGTAGTTTAATGTTTCGGCTACGTAATAAGTTGTGCCCTGATACGGACTGAACGAATAAATTCTTATCTGGCAATCGCATGTTTCAACATGATACCGACCGCCTGCATTATACTGTTCTTCTGTCGGCGGAGCCTGAACCGGAGTTGGAAACGTTATTTTTTC
>JAISOH010000158.1 GCA_031275825.1 Prevotellaceae bacterium
GTTCTTAATCAAATCATTACTGTGGCAATGCGGACATTGAATTTCTATTGTATGAATCATTACTTACTATTTTTTGCAAAGATACAAAATAATCCTGATAATTTAAGACACTATCAAAATTTTTATGCGTTTGTGTGTTATTGGATATTTCATGCTAACTTTGTTCTTGGGTTAAATGTGCTTTTTTCATTACAACATAAAAGTAAAAATTTTTTCCTAACTTTCGTTGCGGGACATCTCCCGCACAACGAAAATTTTTTTCTACCTAAAATTGCATTTGTTAATTGAAATTACAAAAAAAGTAAAGAAATAACACGAAAGTTTTTCATTTTCTCTTTTGTTTAAAAAATTCGATAATCAATGCGGCGGCTTCATTTTCTAAAATGCCTTTTACAATCAAAGTTTTGGGATGCAACAATCTTTCGGAAATTGTGGTAAATCCGCGTTTTTCGTCGCTTGCACCGTAAACCAAAGTTCCTGTTTGCGCCCAAAAGCAAGCTGCTGCACACATCGGACATGGTTCAACAGTAACGTATAAAATGCAGTTGTTCAAATATTTTCCGCCAATATAATTTGTTGCTGAAGTTATTGCCTGCATTTCGGCATGGGCTGTCGGATCGTTTAATGTTTCAACAAGATTGTGCGCTCGTGCAATAATTTTATTGTTGAATACAATTAGGGCGCCAATGGGAACTTCATTTTTTTCGAAGGCTGTTTGCGCTTCTTTAATCGCCTGATTCATAAAATAATCATGGGAAAAAATAATGCCGGTATTCATTTGTTTTGTTCTTTTAAGCGTTTTATTACATTTTTTATTGAATTAAGACCTATTTCATCAATATTTATTTTATCAATAAATTTAAATTCGTAATTGCATATATCATCATTTGCCGAAATACTCGAAAAATCGGCAACTTTGCATAAAAATACAATATCTTCGGTAAAATACTGTATTCCGCCGAAAACATATTCATTGGGAAATGTTGCAATAAATTCATATTCGGAAATATTTATGTTCAACTCTTCTTTTACTTCGCGTATTACGGCATTTTCGGCTGTCTCGTGCAAATTTACAAATCCTCCCGGAAGGTCAAGCAATCCGGCAAAGGGATTGTGTTTGCGCCGCGTAAGAAGAAGTTCGCCTTTCTCGTTATAAATAACGGCAACCACAGCGGTAGCCATATTTATGTAAAATTTTTGTTTACAATTTTTACATAAAAAGGAATTTATATTGTTCCACGAAAAATTTATATTTCCGCAATATGGGCAATACTTGAAAACTTTTGATGGATGAAATTCGTTCATTTTTATATGATATTATATATTTTCATTTTCACACAAATACAGGCTTGTGAATTTCGGCGGAAGAGTTTATAGTTTTCAGTTTTTCAATAAAAAACTCTATTGCCTCTTTGCCTTTTACGCCAAGATTTACGGTAAAATCATTGACAAACAGTTTTATGTGTTTTTGCATTGTTTCATCATCCATTTCTTTTGCATGCTTGCGAACAAAAGGCAAACTTTCGTGCGGATTTTTCATTGCAAACTCAACGCTTTTCCGCAAAATCGAATCAAATTTTTGTTGAATTTCGGCAGGCATGTTTCTTTTTATGGCAATGCAGCCGAGCGGAACGGGTTGTTGAGTATTGGTTTCCCAAAGTTCGCCGAGATCGGCAACAAGTTTCAATCCTTTGTTTTTATAAGTAAATCTTCCTTCGTGAATAAGAACTCCGGCATCAACTTCGCCATCCAAAACGGCAGATTCTATATCCGAGAAAAGATATTCACGAAGTCTTTTTGCCTGCGGAAAAAGAATCTGCAACAAAGCCGCCGCTGTTGTATTTTTACCCGGAACGGCTATGTTTATATCAACAGTTTCATCGCAATATATTTTTGTTTTGCTCACAAGCAAAGGTCCGTTTTTGCGACCAAGCGCGCTTCCCGAATTTAAAATCATATATTTGTCCGAAACTTGCGAATATGCATTAAAGCTGAGTTTTGTAACATCGGCATCTGCCGAAAATGCATGTTTGTTCAATTCTTCAACATCTGCCATATAAACATCAAAATCAAGTCCTCCTGTATCAATTTTGCGATGTGCAACAGCGTCAAAAATAAAAGTGTCGTTTGGACAGGTAGAAAAACATATTTTCAGTTTCATCGTTTATTTATTTTTATTTGTTTTAATTGTAAACTGTTCAAAAAATTAAAAGTGTTGTTTGTCAAATTTCTTGTTGCAAGCGGGATATTCCATTTGTTTTTATTTCGAGGCTCGATGTAATTTGAGATAGTGCGAATTTCCAAAAAAGGAATTTTTTCGGACAGGCAAACGTAAAAAAAAGCAGCGCCTTCCATTGTTTCTATATCGGCATTAAACATTTTTTGCCTCTGTTCAATCTGATTTTGTTCGCCACCTGCAACATCAACAGTCAGTCCGCATACAAGTTTCAGATTTATTGAATTCAACAGGTTCGCATATTTGCAAAACAGTTTTCCGTTTGTAAAAGGATATTCGTTTTTGTTCATAAAATTTTCATCAAAAAGCGTTGATAACTTATGCGGGTAAGCGATTCCCAGATTTCCGAAAATTTCGTTTTCTACAATAACTGTCGTTCCTATTTCAGTGTTTTTTACAAAACTTCCTGCAAATCCCACATTCAAAACCAAATCGAATTTTGTATCTTGTAATTTTTTTGCAAGCTTGTATGCTGTAAGCGT
Organism: Prevotellaceae bacterium; assembly: GCA_031275825.1. Lineage (GTDB taxonomy): Bacteria > Bacteroidota > Bacteroidia > Bacteroidales > UBA932 > JAIRKV01. The sequence continues at coordinate 2,719 of JAISOH010000158.1, forward strand.
ACAGCCTATTCCTGTAACGCAAAAATCGATATTGTGATTTTGCACTGATTTCACTTTTTCCTTAATTTCCTGTAATTCAAAGGCTGTAGCAGCCGTTATTAAAATATTCATTCTGTATTTTGTAATAAAATTTTATTACCTCACGGCAAAATTAATAAATTAATTAATAATGAAAATATCATTGCAGGTAGGGACAAAACACGTTTTGCCCAAGAAAATAATTGCTACATGAAATTTAAACAGATTTTTTTAATTTTTCAATATTTTTAACGGCTAATCACTGAGTATTTGTAATAATTTCTGTTTTTTAACACTTCTCTCAATTTTTCCTGTCCAATAATATATATTATCGGACAAAGTAAATGCTGGCATATCAATAGAATAAGCGCTTTTTTTACAAATTTTAAAAATATTTTTTATTTTTGTTATATGTGAAAGTTTATTATCTTTGCTTAAAATTTCATGTCCGATAATATATATTATTGGACAGGAAAAAAATGTAAAATCAGTAAGCATAAAAATTATGACAACAACATCAAACACAGGTAGTTTGGAAACCATCGGAACACTGCCGCGCATATTTGGCGAAAATATCTGCGGATTGGGTGCAAGTCTGCGAATGATAATTGATAACGAATAATGAAAATAATAAACGTAAGTCTGGATTAACTCCGTTGAGCTCCGCTACGCTTCGATTGCTTCCTGCTTCGCTTCGCTCGCAGTTCGCAATGACGAACAAAAATGACGAAGCAAACCGGAGTAATGGACAATGAACAAATAAAAATGGATAATTATTAACTTTTAATTATCAATATATTATAAATGTAAAATCAAAAATCAAAATAAAAAAAAGAAATTATTAAACTTAATTTAGTATTTATGAAAAACCTTAGGTTAATTTTATCAATGGTCTGCCTGTTGGCACTGGGATTTACGGAAAATCGAGCCGGTGCACAGCAGACAAGAGGAGGAACGCCTCCTACGTTTTCAGTAAATGAAGCGCAGGCATTGCCGGCGCAGGCGTATGTAAAAGTCCCCGTAAATTTCAGCGTTACCGAACTGCTGATAGAGGACAGTATAAATGTAAACAGCGGCGACATTGGCCGACCGCGTTTTGCAAAAGACATTCCTGTTGACATTACAATGGAAAATTCGGGAGTGTGGACAGAACTGCCCAACGGGCAAAGAGTTTGGCGCCTTGCCGTTGAAGCAAAAAACGCGCTGGCGCTTATTATCTCTTATGAAGAGTTTTATTTGCCTGCCGGCTCGCAGCTGTTTATATACAACGCCGACAGAACGCAGGTACTGGGCGCTTACGACAACATCAGCAATTCATACGGAAAGCAATACTCTACTCCGCTTGTTGCCGGCGATATTAGCATTTTTGAATATGTAGAACCCCTGCAAAAAGCAGGAGACAAAGCGCTATTAAGGATTAGCAGCATTGGTTATGCTTACAGCAACATTAAAATTGCCAAACTGCCCGATGCCAATGTGCCTGAAGCAGGTAGCCCGGGCGGGTCGAACCCGACCTCTCTCGGCAACAACTATACATGCCACGTTGATATTGCCTGTACCGAAGGTGAAGGATGGAGAGAAGAAGCCGGTTCGGCCGCCTGCTATATGTACACGCGTATCACCGGCTATGGATGGATTTACTGTTCAAGCGCTTTGATAAACAATACGGCAAACGACAAAACTCCATATATTATTACCGCCTGGCACTGCGGCGCAAACGGTCCATACACGGGTCTTACCTCTGATGCGGATTTTCTGGTATGGCAGTTTTATTTCTTTTACGAAAATTCAGCCTGTGGCGTTGCCGGAGGATACGAAAACAATGAAATGCTTACCGGATCCACAGTAGTAGCAAGCACAGGCGGATATACGGATGGACTTTTGCTTAAACTTGTGCAGCCAATACCCGATGCATGGATAACATCAGGCAGACTTTATTTTGCAGGCTGGGACAAACGCGATGTCGCTCCCACAAGCGGAGTATCAATTAACTATCCTTATGCAATTCCAAAAAAAATAGCCACATTCACCTCGCCTGCCTCTTCTACGGGCAATATAAACTTTGGTTTTGCAGATTGCGGCAGTTCCAACTGTTCTACTATGGCAAACAGCATGTGGAACACTAATATGGTTAAAACAGATAATGGATGGGGACGCAGCGAATCAGGCGCCTCGGGCGGACCTCTGTTTAACCAAAACAAACGTCTGGTAGGCACTTTGAGCGGCACTCCCACCAGCGGAAATGCTTCATGTACCGCATCTTCGGGCAATTTCAACGTTCGCTTTGGAAAATTGGCATATCACTGGGACAAAGTAGGCTCAACAACGGCAACACAAATGAAAACATGGCTCGACCCTGTCGGCAACGGCACTGCTGATTCATGCCCGCCATATCCCAATGATGATACTCCAATAGTAATGAATCCTTTTGGCTTTAACGCCGACCGTACAGATATGTACGCCCTCGAAAGCGCAACATTTACAATTACAAACTCAAGCAGCGGAGAAAATGCATACGTCATAGATTCCGTTAAATGGGAATTTGAAAGCGGTACGCCTGCCGTATCCGTTGAACAGCAGCCGACAGTTGCATACAATACGGCAACAGGCTCGCCTTTTAATGTAAGATTATCAGTATATACAAAAAAACCCGATACCGGCATCGACACCATATTTGAAGTTGCAAAAGCAGATTATATCAATGTAACGGTTAAGGGCGGCTCAAACGCCGGCGTTCCGGTTGCCAATGTTGCCGCCATTGCCAGTGCTGCCGCAGACACGCTTTTTCAAGATAACGGCTATCAGCAAAGGATTGTCAATACCAATGGAGTGGGAATGGGCAATTGGGGTAATACTACCGTTGCCAGTTCAGGCTCTCCTACGTGGATGAAAGCAAATGCAATGGGAGAGTCTTGGGGCAGCACTTTAAGCACTACTTCATGGACGCGCACCAATTATGCATGGAGTGCAAATAACGGATATTCGGGATACGGCTACGGAGCAACGGCAGCCGGAAATGACAGTTACTTTTATGCTTTCAGCGATTACAATTATATAGCTACTCCTGTAAGAATGTACAACAGAACGGCAATGAATTTCGGCGCTTTTGCAGGCAAATCCGCAACTCTTAAATTCAAATTCAAAAACGTAGCATATACTTCCAGCAGCGGATCCAAATATTATGATGGATTATACGTACAGTACAGCAATACAAACACCAGTGAAACTTCATGGACAACCGTTAAGACAATAGAAGAATACACATCAGAATCTGCAACATCGGGAACTGCAGGCTGGATAGATGTTGAGGTTGAACTTCCCGACCTTACTTCTACCTATTATATAGCATTTACGTCGATGGGCGATGACTGTGAAGGCGGCGGCAGCGGCGATGGCATGGGAATCGACAATATAGAAATAGTAATTGAGGATGTGGATGAACTGCCTCACGTAATACTCTGGGAAGGCGAAGATGTTGACTTTTACGATTTATCCACAGGCGTACCTGTACTCTACGAGTACGAATTTCCCGGCGGCGAGCCTGCAACATCAACATCTGACGCTCCTAAAATCACTGTGCGCTACGATAACGCAGGATTTTACGACATAAAACAGAAGGTTACTAATACTTTTGGTACCGATGATACGGTACGCACAGGTTATGTGGAAGTAAAAAGAACGCCGATAGATCCTTTTGATTTCAGCGCCGACCGAACAGATCTGTATGCTGTCGAAAGTGCCGCTTTTACCATATCATATATAGAGAAAAGTTACTACGCATACCTTATTGATTCCGTTAAATGGGAATTTCAGGGCGGTACGCCTTCCGAATCGGTTGAACAACAGCCGGTAATTGCATACAATACGGCAACAGGCTCGCCCTTTGATGTAAGTATGACCGTATATGCAACCGATACTATCAGCGGTACGGATACGGTATTTATAAAACAAAAAACAGGCTATATTAATGTTACCGTTAAGGGCGGCTCAAGCGCCGGACCTCCTGTTGCCAATGTTGCCGCCGTTGATTTTGTTGAATATTCCACTCCTATTGTTTCTGATAACGGTATGATAAGTATTAACGGAAGCATTCCGGTTGCTACCACCGTTTCCAGTTCCGGAACTACATCTACTTATGTAAAAACTCTCGTGAGCGGTACTATGAGCGCGCTGGCTAACTCGTCATGGACAAGAACCAACAATGCTAATTCCTCAGGTAGCGGTAATAGTGCTATGGGAAATACGGGATACGGTTACGGCGCTACATCAAGTACCTATTCAACTAATTATTTTTACTCGTTTTTTTGTTATTCTTATGGAGGCAATCCTCATGTAAGAATGTATAATCGTCAGCCATTAGTTTTAGACACTATTACGAAAGCTACGCTTAAATTTAAATTTAAAAACAGGTCTTGGAGTGGATATTGGGATGCAATGGATGTACAGTACTGTAATACAAATCCAGTCACAGGCACGTGGGCAACCATTAAGACAATAGATCAGGCAACAACTACAACAACTACAACAACATTAGCGGATACCGCAAAATGGATAACTGTTGAAGTTGAGTTGCCCAATCTCACTTCTACCTATTACATAGGATTTAAATCAAATGGCACTGACTGCGAGGGCGGTGCCGGCGGTTATGGCATGGGAATTGACAATATAGAGATTTACGGTATAAGTATTGATGAGAAATCTCACGTAATACTCTGGGAAGGTGAAAATGTTGATTTTTACGACCTGTCAACAGGCGTGCCCGTGCTGTACGAATATGAATTTGAAGGCGGCGAGCCTGCAACATCTACATCGGATGCTCCCATTATCAATGTGCGCTACGATAATGCAGGACTGTACGACATAAGCCAGATTGTCCGCAACAGCTTCGGCGCCGATACCATGGTGCGCGATGATTATGTGGAAGTTAAACAGGTAATACTGAAAACAGATACGGCTCTTATTGTAGCCGACTGCAACAGCGAAATAAATGCACAGATAATTCTTACTGCAAATAAAAACTGGACTGTGCTGTCAAAACCATCATGGGTAAGCTTAAGCCCTTCATCGGGCAGTGTTGCCGTTGAAGGAACAGAGGAAGATTTTTATATTCAACTCACCGTTCCCGAACAGGATGAATTTACAGGCAGAATCGATACCGTAGTATTCATTATCGACAATGGCGTGAAAACGGCAAAAGTAACGGTAAGGCAGGCTCCCGCTTCGCCAACGGGCTTCACAGCCGTGATTCAGAATGATGATGATGTCATTCTTACCTGGGACGTCTCTTTCTGCGAGGGAGAAACAGAAGAATCGAAATGTAATATTATAGACGTAGGCGGCGGTGGACTGGATGAAGAAGACTTTCCCGAATGGACAATATTTACCGAAGGCGAAGGCTACGGATGGGAATGGAGCGATTATCCCGATGATGTTCATTCGGGCATTGGAGCTGCAGCCTCATTCTCGTGGTACGGCAATAACCAATTGTTTCATGCAGATAACTGGCTGGTAAGCCCCAAAGTGAGAATTACCGAAAATTATCATACGCTTACATATTATGTTCAATCATTAGACAGTGATCCTTATGATGACTATTACGAAGTGCATTTATCAACCGCACCGGATATTACATCGACAGCAGATTTTGACGCAGTCATCAAACCTCTGTCTCAGGCAGGACAGGAAGAATATATAAAAGAAAACATAAACCTGAGCGCATATATCGGTCAGGAAGTTTATATTGCTTTCCGCCATCTGGATTATAATAAATATGGTTTGACAATAGATGATGTAAGCGGACTTGAACTTGCATCCTGCCTCGACGAAAGCGGAGAAAGAGGGCAGTCCCTGTCAGGAAAAACATCTTCAGGTCGCATGTTATCACTCAGAAAGGCAAAAATATCGCGCCATGAAATTGCAAAAGAAAGAAAAAGAACAGAAATAACGGAAAGACCGCAGAATAATGCAGACAGACCGCAAAAGGCAAACAGTTTGAACAGCGCTGTCAGCGCAGGTCAACCCGAAAATGTATTGCAGTCGGTAACAATTTCTGCAGATATTTTGAGAAAGTGCGGAGAGTACGACAATTCAGGTACGAGATATACATCTAACGGATGGAATATCGATGGCTTCAGGGTTGCGGCGAAATTTAAGGAAGAAGAACTTCCCGATTATTCATGTTCGGGCTTGGCAGCCATTACTGTTGCAATGTACAGTCCGCTGGATATAGACCTCTTTGTTCAGCGTGGAGATGATATTATATATCAGCAGCATGTACCTGCATCCGAAATACCTGCCAGAACTGCCACAAAAATACCGCTCGACAGCCTCGTATCGCTTGAAGGCGAAGGAGATTTGTATATAGGCTATATCACTCCGGCTTATGCAAGTACCGGCATTTATCCTTACGGTACGGATGAAGAAGAGTATGTTGAAGGCGGAGCGGAAGTATATGTCGGAGGCAACTGGGAACCCTTAACAAATTATTACGGCAGTTGTTCTAACTTTTATATCATAGGACATGTAGAACAGAAAGGAGCAAAAGGAGTATTCAATTTATACCGTCAGCGCAAATTAAACGGAATTTTTGTTGACGAACCCGAACTTATCGGACAGAATTTGAAAACATCTTCTTACCTTGATGAAAATCTTCCCGGAGGCGAATACTGCTACTGGCTGATATTCGCATCAGAAACAATGGAATCGTGTGCAAGCGATACTGCTTGCGTATTCATAGTTTACCGGCAAACAATAAAACCGATAAACGACATTGAAAAGATTTACGGCGATGATGACTTCAAACTGGACAAGGCGGGAACAGACGGAATAATTATAGCAAGTACGGCAGATGATATAGATTATTTTGCGGGACTCACAGTACCTGTAAAAATAGAAATTGTAGCAGGCAGTTCAATAGAACTTACAGGCTCGGAAAACGATTATAACGTTAAAGTTGTGGCAGCCGGTCTTACACAGTTGCGCGCAACGCAGGAAGGTATTTCAGATACCCTGTTGCCTGCAAATCCTGTCTCATTTGATATTAACGTTCTTAAAAGAGACCTCTACATATCGGTAGCCGACCAGACAAAGGCGCGAGGAGAAACATTTGACCCGTTTACATTGAATTATAACAGATTCTATAACGGCGATGATGAATCGGATTTGGATGTGCCTGTTACGGTAACATGCAGTGCTACGCCCGTTTCACCTGCCGGCGACTATGCAATAGTAATACACACAGGTTTGGACGATAATTACAGGTTAATACCTCAAAATGGCATGTTGCACTTGATAAATAATATTAACGTAGCAAACGCCTTTACTCCTGATTCGGATGGCTCTAATGATTCATTTATGCCCGGATTCAAGGTGAAAGTATTTAACCGTCTCGGAGTATTAATATATGAAACAAAGAATGCACAGCAAAAAGAATATGGCTGGGATGGACGCTTCCAGAACAGTGAACAGATTGTTAATCCCGGCGTTTATTATTATATTCTTTACGATGACAATGGCAAAATAATCCATACGGGCAGTGTAAATGTAGTTAAGAAATAAAAAAACGGAAATATGAAAAGAATAATATTAACATTAGTAGCAGCAGTTGGGTTATTGATAACATCAACAGCCCAGCAGCCGGCTGCCGATTTACGCAAATCGGCGCTGAGCAGCCCAAAATCCGATAATTCGTTATCTGTATATAAGGATGGGCAGGTATTGTATGCAACGGATGGCAAGTTGAATTTGACGAAAGAATCGGGAAAAGATTTCGCTCAACCGACAGCGACGAAAGAAGTATCATATTCGGGAGAACGAGAAACCTACGCTTATGATTCAAAAACGCAGACACTGTACGCCGTTGTAAGAAAGAAAGACCAAAAGATGATAAAGAACGGAGATTTCCATGTAGTTCCTGCGGCAACCGAAACGGTAACTGCCGGTAAAGCCACAACGCTGAAATACTGGAACTGGCAGTTTGGCGAATCGGCAAAAACGACAGTGGCAGCTTATTCGGCAAAAGATCCGTCATTATCGTCAGATGGCAGTCGTCTGTATTTTTCGTCAACAGCCGAAGGCGGTTATGGCGGTTATGATATATGGTATTTGAACAGAAACGCAGATGGCACATGGAGCGCCCCTGTAAATGCAGGCAATACGGTAAATTCGCCGGGCAATGAAGAATATCCGTTCCTTTATGATGGCATTCTGCTGTTCAGTTCCGACAGGGGAGGAAATTATGATTTGTATGCAACAGTGAG
>JAISOH010000018.1 GCA_031275825.1 Prevotellaceae bacterium
TGTTCTCAAACAGTCAAATAAAACTTTCTGTTCCGCTAGGCTGCAATCAACTCAACCCGACCGAATTTTCCAAATTAAAACGCCGAAAACGTAAACGAATTGAAATCCTGTTTTCGCAGCTTGACAGACAGTTCTCTATGAATGTTAATTTTGCTAAAACTTTTGACGGTTTGGCTACAAGAATTATATCTAAAATCACAACTTTAACGATGAGCCAATACCTCAATTTATTTGTCTTTAACCGTCCCTTAAATATTATCAAATGCAATATTTCCTAAATGCACAACAGGTTTTTATATTTTTTTCTAAATGCCAACGGGTAGATGATAATATTTTTCGCCCGAAAAATAAAAAACAGATAAAATAAAATGATAAATACAATATAAAAATGTAACTTTGCGCTGATGAAATAATACGTTTACATATTATATTTTCTTTAATACATGAATGAAACATTGTCGAAATATAAGGGAATTACATATCTTGCCGCACTGTTGATAATATTACCGACAGCGATATATTTATTTGCATTGAATAAAACTTTGAATGTTTATACGGAATATCATAAAGTTTTGGACGAGATTGAAAATCTGGAAACATCAATGATTAACGTTACCGAAAAAACGCCCGAACTGCCTGCAGTATCAAAGGATTACATCAGTAATGGATTGATTGTAAACTATCTTAAAACTGTTGATAAAACTACTGAAAATAATATTGTAATAGATAAATTTATTCCATCAAAAATTGATTTGGGTAACGGTCTTTTCGTACATACAGCGCAAATAACAGTTTATTCCGATTATATTTCTATTGTTAAAGCGTTGAACAATCTTGAAAAGGAAAACCTGTGCAATATAATTTCCGTTCATTTTCAAGCGGAAAAAAACAGACAGACAGATAAGGTCAAACTTAAAGCAAATATTATAATTCAACAAATAATGGAACAATGAAAAAATTATTATTACTTGTCATTACCGCAGTTTTTATATCGTGTGATGATGTTTTTGAAAAAAAGATAGAAAGAAATACGGTTGAAGTTGTTGCGCCTCACAATGGAGCAACTTTAAAAAGCGGGGAGATATTTTTTTCGTGGAAAGCGCTGGATGGAGCTTCAAAATATCAACTTGTAATTGTTACGCCTTCGTTAGACAGCGCTTTGCAGGTTGTGACAGATGATACTGTTGCCGTAGTCGATTCTGCAACCGCATCAACATACAATTATCCCGTAAATCTTTCCGAAGGTAAATACCAGTGGTATGTGCAGGCGCAAAATTTCAGTTATTCGTCGCAAAAACAAATTTATGATTTAACGGTTGCCGATTAATTTTGGAAAAATGAAATCAAAATATACTACATATCTGCTGATAATTTTATCTGTAATAATATGGGGATTTATTGTAAAAAAAATATTTTTCCCCTCCGCCGATAATGCCGGCACAGTCAAAACAAAACAGATTCCGCAAAATGTATCGACTGGACAAACCGATACTTTATATCTGAATTATACGGATCCGTTTCTCAAAAAACAGATAAACAGAAAACAGCAAAAGCAGCCTTCAGCCAAACAGTCGCTCACGCAAAAAAAAGAAACAATACGGAATGTCGAAAACATTTTGCTGCAATATGTAGGTTATGTAAAAGAAAGCGAAACTGGCACGGTATCGTATCTGGTCAAAATAAACGGAATGCAGCATATAATAAAGCGAAACGAAGATATAGACGGATTAAAATTAATAAAAGCAACAGCCGATTCGCTGTTTTTTGAAAAAGAAAACAGTAAATATGTCATTTATATCGAAAAATAGAAAATATCCGAAATGAAATCTCCATTGAAAGCCGATTCTTTGCCTTTGGCTATTGTTGTTTCAACAGTTATGCTGCTAATGGTATTGGGCGTTTTATTGCTTTGGGAGATTGATTTTTTACATTTTTCGCAACAAAATTTCATAAAGCAGCAGCAAGCCGATATAAAATCAACATTTACATTTTACAGTAAATATCCTTCAATTATTGAAGAAAATCAGGATTCTGCCTTTGTGCAATTATACGATTCGATAGAATCGTCTCAAATGCTTGTTGAACGCGAACAGTGGGGACTGTATGAACTTGTTTCTGTAAGTTCGGCAAACAGAAAAGCTCATCAAACCTGCATTATCGGGCTTGACAGCGCTTATGCAGACGATGTGAATTTTTATTATCAGGAAAACAAATCTGCCTTGACTCTTGCCGGCAAAACCAATTTGAACGGACGGGTTTCGCTGCCTGCAAAAGGTATTATTTACGGTCAAATAAAATCAATATTCTTTAGCGGTAAAAAAATAGAAAATTCAAAAATAAGCGTCAGCAAAGAACTTCCAAATGCAACTAATGATTTTCAAAAATATATTGATAATCTTTTTTCTCTTCAAAATGTTGACGAAGCGGTTGTTGGCGACAGCAGTATTTATGCGGATTTTTACAATAACAGCATTAAATATTTATCGGCGCAAAGTAACAAAACCGCATTATATTTGCTTAAAGGGAAAATTATTCTTACAGGCGATGAAATTACAGTTTCTTCCGACAGCAAATTAAACGATATTATTGTTGTTGCTAATAAAATAAATATTAACAGAAATTTTGAAGGTTCTTTGCAAATATTTTCACGCGATACGGTTATTATTGAAGAAAATGTAAAAATGAATTATCCATCAGGCGTTTTTTCCCGAAAATATATAAAAATCGGCGACAACGCGCAAATAAACGGATACGTAATAGTTGACAATCCCGATAAGATTGATACGCGCAAAGCAAATTATATTCAGTCGCGTCTGGCAAAAGTACGGGGATTGCTGTATATACGCGGAGCGGCGCAGATACAGGGAATTGTGTCGGGAAAGGCTTATGTGTCGCGCTCGGTTTTTTATTCTCCGCAAGGATATTACAACGATATGCTGTATGATACAACAATACTTGAAAACAGCGAAACGGCATACCCGTTCTGGCTTGGCGGTTCACAAAAACGAAAAATAATAAAATGGACAAAATAACATTTCGCGCAGAAACTGTTGTTCAGGCAATCGTTGCCGCTTTGATTTTTATGGCGGTTTTTCTTGCAAGTCTGGATACTGTTGTGAGGATTACAACTTCGGAAGATGACGCGTATTTGCTTGCAGATGCCGATTATCAAATATCATTGTTTTTTGCCGAACTGGCAGATGGCAAACATCAAAACGGAAGTTATACAAAATATTTTTCGGGAGGAAAACTGTCGGCTGAAATATCTCAATACAAACATTATGTTGATTTGCAAATAATTGTGATTAATGCCGAAATTGACAGGATAAAAAAACGTATTGTTTTACGTCATATTGTAGAAATAAAAAATGAATAAACGTACAAATTCACATATAAAAGCGTTTACTCTTGCCGAATTACTGATTGTAATGATAATAGCGGGAATTATAGTATTAAGCATAATGGAAGGTTTTAATATTGTTCACC
>JAISOH010000024.1 GCA_031275825.1 Prevotellaceae bacterium
TGTTCTCAAACAGTCAAATAAAACTTTCTGTTCCGCTAGGCTGCAATCAACTCAACCCGACCGAATTTTCCAAATTAAAACGCCGAAAACGTAAACGAATTGAAATCCTGTTTTCGCAGATTGACGGACAGTTCTCCGAATTTTTCTACTGCTTCATAAGAAATTTCTCTTACGCTTTTCACTTTGCCTTTTAAGCCGTCGGTTTCTCAGTCTGTTTTTTTGCCAGTTGTATTTTGTTCCGTGCATCATACCGACAACGCTACTGCTAATGCTAATAATATTATACGTTCGATTTTATCTTCGAGTTTTGTTCCTTTAACAGTTCTAAATAACTGCAATTCAGAATTATATGACATATATTCAGCCATAATTTAAGAGCGACCAATTCAATGTTTGACAGTTTTGGCTGTCTGATTTGTGAAAAACTTTCAATATGCGAGCAGGCTGCCGTCAGTTTTTCAAGAATAATTTTGTAATTTTGTAGGAGATTGTTCATTATTATATTTATTTTAATTATCTTAAAACTAAGCAAATATACGATTTTTTGTCAAATGAACAATCTCTTTTTTATTTTTTTCTAAATACACAACAGGTTCTGACCGTAAAATAATTGAGCAAGCCTCCGTAATTAATTACAGAGGACAGGCGGAACTCGCAATACTTGCCTGATATTGTATTCCAAACAATGGAAAATTTACAGTCGGAAAAGATAGTAATAAAGGAAGTTTTGGCAGACGCCAATTACAGTAGCGGAGAGTCTTTGAAATATCCGGAAAAGAAAGAGATAACAACTGTTTAATTCTTTTGTTTACCCAAATATATGCATCCTCCGCAATTATCAATTTTTGCACCTGTAACGGCACACAAACAATTTATTTCGCCTCGCATTCTCAAAACTCCCAGAAATGCAAAAATTACAGCCTCCTTAAAATCTATTGTCTGCGAGTCGGGAATTATTATTTTTCGTTTTCCTGCAACATTAAAACGTTCTATCAAAAAAACATTTCGCGCGCCGCCGCCTGTTACAAGCATTGTTTCAATATTTTTTCCGTTTAAAACATTTTCCAGTTGCATTGATATGTGTTCGACAACAGTACGAAGTTTGTCGTAAATCGAAATTGCAGCATCGTCAATATAAGGTTGAAAAACAGTGTCAAACCATTCTTTACCCAAAGATTTTGCTCCTGTTTTTTTATAAAAATCAATATTGTTCAATTTATCAAGAAGATTTGTTTCAACATTGCCTTTGCGGGCATTTTCGCCATTTTTGTCGTAAGGCATGTTTATTTGATTTGCCAAATAATTCAACGCCATATTGCAGGGTGAAATATCAAAAGCTATTCTTCTGTTGTTCATACGAAACGAAATATTGGAAATTCCGCCGAGATTAAGGCAGGCATCATAATTATCAAAAAGCAGTTCATCTCCAACAGGAACAAGCGGAGCGCCCTGCCCGCCAAAGGCAACATCTGTTGTGCGAAAATCGCACACGGTTGTAATTCCCGTATGAGCTGCGATAGTTGCTCCGTTGCCAATTTGCGATGTTAATCCTGTTTGCGGCTGATGAAAAGTTGTGTGCCCGTGCGAAGCAATGAAATCAGGTTTTATGTTTTGCGTTTCTAAAAACGCATTTATTTTTTCGGCAATAAATTTACCCAAATCAACATCAAGTTTCATAAATTCATAAGCCGAAAGTTCTATGGAACGCCCTAACTGTTTGCGTAAACTTTCGGGATATTCAACTGTTGATGCTGATATAACTTTATAGTTCCATCTGTCGGTTTTTACAAAGTTGCATAACGCCAAATCCAAACCATCAAGCGACGTTCCCGACATTAAACCAAGTACATAATATTCGTTTTTCATTTTTGAAATATCATTAAAACTGTCAAAATATTGTTATGCAAATATATTAAATATTTTTCACAACAGCACGTTCAATGTTTTCAGGGCGCTCAAACTTTATAAACTTGTAAGGTAATTCGTAATTGTTTTTTAACTTTGCACCCAAATTCTATGAAACAGGTATGGAAAAGTTAATGCAAACATACATACGACTTGCTGTTGAGCAATTATACGGTACAACCGTTACGGATAAACAAATTCAAATACAAATTACAAACAAAGATTTTGAAGGCGATTATACCTTAGTAGTTTTTCCTTTGCTGCGTACAAGCCGTAAAACGCCCGAAGCAACGGCAAATGAAATTGGAGAAAAACTGAAATCTTTGTATCCGGAAATCAAGTCGTACAATGTTATTAAAGGTTTTTTGAATATTAAGTTCGCTTCCGTATTTTGGATTCAAAGGCTTAATGATGCCGTTGAAAATGAAAATTTCGGATTTTCGTACGGAAACGGAAAAAAACTGATGATTGAATATTCATCTCCAAATACAAACAAACCTCTGCATTTGGGGCATGTTCGCAATAATTTGCTCGGATACGCCGTAGCAAACATTCTTGAAGCCAATGGCAACAGCGTGGTGAAAGTAAATCTGGTAAACGACCGCGGAGTGCATATCTGCAAATCGATGCTGGCTTGGCAAAAATTCGGAAACGGAGAAACGCCCGAATCATCCGGCAAAAAAGGAGACCATTTGGTTGGCGAATATTATGTGCGTTACGACCATGAATATAAAAAACAGCTTTCGGAAATTATTGCAGGCGGCATCGACGAAGAACAGGCAAAACGCAAGGTTCCCGTTCAGATTGAAGTACAGGAAATGCTGCGAAAATGGGAAGCAAAAGATGCCGAAACCATTGATTTATGGGAAAAAATGAACTCATGGGTTTATGCCGGATTTGATAAAACATACAGCGACATGGGCGTTTCGTTTGATAAAATTTATTACGAATCGCAAACATATCTTTCAGGGAAAAATCTTGTGAACGAAGGATTAAACAAAGGTGTTTTTTTCAAGAAAGAAGATGGTTCGGTTTGGGTTGATTTAACCGGCGACGGGCTTGACCAGAAGTTACTTCTGCGCAGCGACGAAACTTCGGTTTATATAACTCAGGACTTGGGAACCGCACAGCAGCGCATTGACGAATACAATATCGAACAAATGATTTATGTTGTAGGAAACGAACAGAATTATCATTTTCAGGTGTTGAAACTGATACTTAAAAAATTAGGTTTTGCATGGGCAGACTCAATTTATCATCTTTCGTACGGAATGGTTGAACTGCCCGAAGGAAAAATGAAATCCCGCGAAGGAACGGTTGTAGATGCTGATGATTTGATGGAACTGATGATTTCGACTGCCCGCGGAATGTCGAAAGAACTTGGAAAACTTGATGATTTGAGCGATGTCGAAATTGATAGTGTTTGCCGAATGATTGGGCTTGGAGCGCTTAAATATTTTATTTTGAAAGTTGACCCGAAAAAAACAATGCTTTTCGACCCGAAAGAGTCAATAGATTTCAACGGAAACACAGGACCATTCATACAATACACTTATGCACGGATAAATTCTATTCTGCGTAAAGCGCATGAACAGCAAATACAGATTCCGCAAAAATCGCAATGTGCAAATATCAGCGAAAAGGAAATATCAATAATAAAACTGATAAATATTTTCCCCGAAACGCTGAAACTGGCTGCAAAGGAATTTTCGCCGGCGGTGATTGCAAACTATGTTTATGATATTGCCAAAGAATTTAATCAGTTTTATCATGAATATCAAATTTTGCGCGAAGAAAACGAAGAATTAAAACTGTTCAGACTAATGCTGTCTGAAAAAGTGGCAATTATGATTAAAAAGTCAATGAAACTGTTGGGAATTGACGTTCCCGACAGAATGTAAAATACATAATAATTAAAAGCAAAAAACAATGTTTGAAAATTTATCGGAACGACTTGAAAAATCGTTTAAAATACTGAAAGGCGAAGGTAAAATTACCGAAATCAATGTTGCCGAAACGCTTAAAGATGTCCGTAAAGCGCTGCTCGATGCAGACGTTAATTATAAAGTTGCAAAATCGTTTACCGATGAAGTTAAGCAAAAGGCTCTCGGACAAAACGTGCTGACATCCGTGCGACCAAGCCAGATGATGGTGAAAATAGTTCACGATGAACTTGCCGCACTCATGGGCGGACAGGCAAGCGATATAAATATCAAACCAAGTCCTGCTGTGATTCTTATTTCAGGATTGCAAGGTTCGGGGAAAACAACTTTTTCGGGAAAACTTGCACATTTTTTGAAAACAAAAAAAGGACGTTCGGTTTTGCTTGCCGCCTGCGATGTTTACCGTCCTGCGGCTATTGAACAGCTAAGAATTACAGCATCTCAGGTCGAAGCCGAATTCTATTCGGAAGAAGAAAACAAAGATCCTGTAAAAATAGCCCAAAATGCAATAAAACATGCGCAAACCAAAGGATTTAACGCTGTAATTATCGATACGGCAGGACGTCTGGCTATTGACGAACAGATGATGACTGAAATTGCCGCAATAAAATCAGCGGTGAAACCAAGCGAAACACTGTTTGTAGTTGATTCGATGACAGGACAGGATGCAGTAAACACAGCAAAAGAATTTAACGACAGACTGAACTTTGACGGCGTTGTGCTTACCAAACTCGACGGCGATACGCGAGGCGGAGCTGCAATTTCGATTCGCGCTGTTGTTGATAAACCCATAAAATTTATAAGTTCAGGCGAAAAACCCGAAACCCTCGATGTATTTCATCCCGAACGTATGGCTGACAGAATTTTGGGGATGGGAGATATAGTATCTTTGGTTGAAAAAGCCCAGGAACAGTTTGACGAAGACGAAGCCCGAAAACTTCAAGCAAAATTGCGTAAAAATCAATTCAATTTCAATGATTTTTACAGACAGATTCAGCAAATCAAAAAAATGGGAAATATTAAAGATTTAATGGGCATGATTCCAAAAATAGGAAAAATGGTGAAAGATGTTGATATTGACGAAAGCGCATTTAAGGCAACCGAAGCAATAATAATGTCGATGACGCCTGAAGAACGCGAACAGCCATCTATAATTGATACCAGACGCCGAAAAAGAATTGCAGCCGGAAGCGGAACAAATATCAACGAAGTAAACAAATTGATAAAACAGTTTGAAGAAATGCGCAAAATGATGAAAACAATGACCAGCAAAGAAAAAATGCAGCAAATGATGAAACGTAGATAATTAAAAAACTTGAAAATAACAACGGCGCTACTTTCAGCGAATATAAAAAAATGTACTGTAAACGAATATAAAATATAAAATATAAATGCAAATTATAGATGGAAACAAAATTGCAGGCGAGATGAAACTCGAAATTGCAAACGAAGTAAAGGAAATTATATCCAAAGGACATCGCGCTCCCTGTCTGGCGGCAATACTTGTAGGCAATGACCCCGCAAGCGAAACTTATGTAAACAGCAAAGAAAAAGATTGCAGCGAAGTTGGATTTACATCAAAAATATACAGATTTGACGAACAAATCACCGAAAATGAACTTATTGATAAAATCAAAGAAATAAATGCCGACTACAGTATTGATGGGCTGATTGTACAGCTTCCGCTGCCCGAACATATATCCGAAAACAGCGTTCTGCTTGCAATAGATTACAAAAAAGATGTTGATGGATTTCATCCCCAGAATGCAGGCAGGCTGATGTTGGGATTACCAACCTACATATCGGCAACTCCCAATGGAATTGTTGAACTTCTTGCAAGATATAACATTGAAACATCAGGAAAAAACTGCGTTGTTATAGGTCGTAGCAACATTGTAGGACGCCCCGTTGCAAATCTTTTGTCGCAGCGGGCAACGCCTGGCGACTGCACGGTAACGATTTGCCACAGCCGTACAAAAAACATTAAGGAAATATGCGCCGGTGCCGACATAATTATTGCGGCGCTTGGCGTTGCAGGGTTTCTGCAAGCCGATATGGTAAAAGATGGCGCTGTAGTTATTGATGTGGGAATTACAAGAATAAAAACAGAAAGCGGAAAATACAGACTTGCAGGCGATGTTAAATTTGATGAAGTTGCGCCCAAATGCAGTTACATAACGCCTGTTCCGGGAGGCGTAGGACCAATGACTCGCATATCTCTGCTCAAAAATACGCTTAAAGCGGCAAAAAAAGAAATTTATAAATAACTGCTTTTAAACGAAATCTCTTGTAAAATTGATTATTTTAAATTTTAACGAATTATTTACATTTTTGCCCTGCAAAGTTTTCAGTCTATCGGTTTATATTTTTGTTTTGCCTGTTCGCGGGTCATCGCTTCGAAATGCCACCATTCGTTTTGTATCGACCTGAAACCTGCGCTTTTCATGGCATTTCGCAAAATCAACCTGCTGTTTATCTGCTGACGGCTAAGTTTTTTTTCCTGCAAAAATTTTTGTTCGTAACGGGGTTGCGATTTTTCGGTAAATTCATCAAATCCTGCGCCCATATCCACCGTATTGCCGTATTCATCTACCATGCCCACATCAACAGCAACGCCATAACTATGCATGCTTATGCGGGACGGACTTGCAACGTATTCTTTCCGGTCGCTGTTTTTCACAACTTCCCACATTTTTTGCTGTACGCTGCGCGGTCGAGCGGCATCATAAATTACAATGCTCATATTTTTATGTTTTTCTTTCAACTTTTTTTGAGCGTTTGCAAGCATTTCGGCAACTTCGGGCTGTAAATACGCTTCACGAAAATCGCCATACAGGTTTTGACCCGTAAAATTGTCGTTTGTTGCATACTTCAAATCAACCACAACAGTTTCATCAACAGTTTTGATATTTACAAGACCTGTTTTATGCAATCTTTTTGCAGTTTCGCTTTCAGCCGGCTGCTGGCAAAATACGGCAAACGCAAACTGACATATCAATAATATAAACAAATACCTTTTCATATATTTTCAATTTTAAAAATCATATTTCTGCACGACTGCGCAAATATAGCAATTAAAAATAAATAAATTACACTTTTCAATTTACTCAAAGAGATTGTATCAAAAATTCCGGCATCGTCATTGTTGAGTCGTTACTCTGCACCCAGTTCTAAAACGTAGCGGAGTTATTCCTGAAATAATTGACAACTGAAAGTAGTTAATGATTATAAAACAAAAAAAATCATTAGACTTCTTGCGAAACTACAATAATCGAAGTATCTTTGCCGCATGAGATACGATAAGATCAAAAAATACAAGCCGGAAGAATTTCGGCGCTTAACCGGAGTAAAGTCTGAGACATTCTCGGTCATGGTAGAGGTATTGATCAGGGCATACGCAGTTAAACACGGTCGCGGCGGTCGTTCATCGAAATTAAGCATGGAGGATATGTTGTTGGCGACGCTGGGATATTTACG
>JAISOH010000056.1 GCA_031275825.1 Prevotellaceae bacterium
GGATTTGATGCAAATTTAACTTCAACCGAACTGAATATCATGCAAATGCAGCAACAAATCATAGAACTTACAATACAGCGTAATAACGAAATTGCAGAGTACGAACGTCAGTTAAGCCAACGCCGACAACAACTTATCAGTCAAATAGAACAGTGGAAATATCAATATCTTATAGAAACGCCTGCCGAAGGAAAAATCACTTTTATAAATTACTGGAACAGCAATCAGCAGGTATGGCTTGGCGAGCGCCTTGCAAGCGTCATTCCAAACGACAGTATGCAGATTATCGGGCGAATGTATGTACCATCGTCAGGTTTCGGCAAGATTGAGAAAGGACAGACAGTAAACGTAAAACTGAATGGTTATCCGTACATGGAATTTGGAATGTTGAAAGGATTTATAAAAAACATATCGGCAGTTCCCGATGCTGAAAAAGCTTATATTGCCGAAGTAATTTTCCCAGAAGGACTTTTTACAACTTACCGAAAAAAACTGAACCTTATCCAGCAAATGGACGGACAAGCCGAAATAATAACCAAAGACCTGCGCCTGATAGAACAGTTTATACAACCCTTAAGAGCACTGTTTGATAAAAGATAAAAAAGTAAAGATAATCGAAAAATGAGATGATTGGATAAAAACACTGATAAAATATAAACAAAAATCCCCGCCAATCTTACAATCGTTGGGGAATTTTCAACCGATTTTATTCAATCTTTATAAAAAATGTATCATTCAGGAAACATATCGTCATTCTGAGTTTCATACTGTTGCAATGCTTTGTATGTTCTGTTATCTTTCAACATGTTGCGGCAGCCAACAGAAAAGGTAAATTTCAGTTTTACGCCGAAAGCAAAAGATGAAACGGCTGCCCGATACCTTTTGGACAGCCTATGCTTAGCAATACATTAATTTTACTTATACTTTGAATTTAAGTTTACTTTAAATTCTTTTTTTCCTGCTAATTCACTACCGTCCTGTTCATAAAGCGGACTGTATTTTCCTGCTGGGAAATCAGAAAAAGTATATGAATTACATACTCTTGCTACATCTACATACTTTGTTGCGGCTGTATTGACAGCGCCTGCAACCATATTTGCCAAAGCGCCCCAGACACCACTTATTCCTGTATTCACTGAAGCATCATAAGTAATAGATCCTTTTCTGGAATAAACGATTTTGTTTGTTTTAATTGATTTGATAACATACTCTATTTCAACATAGACTTTCGCCACCAGACCTGATTTGTTCCATTTGTTGATAATAGTAAAGAGTGCCAAGTCAGCACCAAAAACCTCTCCGAATTTACTCAAAGAATTATCCAGAAACAATTCCGAATCGTAAGCACTTTCTTTTTTCAAAATTTCCATCGACAGAAATGGTGGAATAACATAATAACCTGCATTTACAATAGGAATATTCATCGTAGAGTGAAAATATTCCTTTGCCTCTACTTCTGTACTTCTGTTGATTGGTGGCATCAACAGAACAGTAATAGGTTTTTCGTTATACATGTCTTTGTAGGCTGCAGATTTTGTCAATGGAGTTGTAGTAGAACAACTTGACATGAATATTGCTGTTGCAATACCTGAGAATAAAATTATCTTTTTCATTTTTCCATCATTTTTAAAATTCTGTCAATAAATATCTTGGATTCAGGATAAAGCGCAATTTCTTTCATCAACATCGCTTTGCCTTCTTCTTCTCTGTTGGCTTGTAATAACAGGAAACCATAATCAGCATAAATGCCGGGAGGAACCGCTTGTCTTGTACCTTTCTGTTTTTCAATGATTTTCTGATATGTTTCAATCATTTGTTGGGTTGATTGCTCGTCTGCATTTTTCAAATAGTTATAACTTACATTATTATAATTATACCAAGAATACAGCGGTTTCTGATTCGTGCATGATGCAAGGCACACAATTATTGCTATTATAAATATTGTTTTTTTCATGGCAAAATAATTTGTTTAGTTTCTTGTGCTGATATAAATATCTGTTTTTGATAAATTATCTGATTCTTGTATGCAACAGAAATACTGTGTTTCCCTGTTGAAATGGCATAAACTTTTCCTTTGGGTCGGTCGGTATGTTGTTTTTTTACTTTTGCATTAAAAGTGTTATTGTCATCCACCGTAACGGTTATTCCTCCGATATATTTTTGGGGAGTTCCAACAAATTCGAGAAATGCTTCGTTTTCCAATCCTTTTGAAAGCGTTCTAACTCCGGTACATCCTGACAACAAGAATAAACTTGTTATCGCTACTAATAATATCTTTTTCATTATTTTACCTCCTGAATATAATAATTACTTAAATTTTGTTTGTCGATATTTCCTTCGGTAAACGATACTATTGAAAATTCATTTTGAGGAGTATCGCCACCTGTAAAATCAATCTTTATTTTGCCAACAGTTTTTCCCGGCAATTCTATCATCATTCCTGTTTGTGGATTTATCACTCGTTTCCCTTTTTCTACAATGTTAAAAACATCACCAACTTTCAGTCTTTGACTTTTTCCACCTGAAATAATAATACTTTCATTATCATACGATATAAAATATGATTTCCATGGGTTGTTCATACAGTTGTTCACAATATTTTCAACCAATTTTGAAATGGCTGCCGAAATGGCTTTGTCGCTTAACGTAGCATCATAATCTGTTTTTTCGCCAAATCCCAGAACTGTTTTGTTGGTTGTTTCGGCTTCGCCTTTTGCTTCTTCGGAATAAATAATTTGTCCGGTAGAAACATCAACCAAACGAATACTAACTCCTGCTTGAACAATTTGAGTTTTACTGCGAGAGAAAACATTTACATCTCCAACATTCTTTCTACCAAATTCAGTAACAGAACCGATAATCAAATAATCAGCGCCGACTTTTTGGTAACCATCGTTTCCTGCAATTTTCAATTCTTCCATAATTTTGTCCATATCTTGTCGTTCCAGCAATATAAATTTGTCGGTTGAGGCAAGTTTAGTCGAAAGAATGTCAACTGCCTGTTTTCCAATAGGATCATTTTCCTTGTCGTAAAAAATGCCCTTGGCATATTGAGTTTCGTTGGAAAAACGTGCGATTGCCACTTTTCGTTTCAATCCCTGTTCTTCCTGTTTTATATTGTGAACTTGCGATTCTACTCTTATTACTTTTTGGTGAGTAGAGCATGAAATAAATATAATTCCAAGTCCCCAAATAACACATTTCATTAATATTCTGTTCATCTTTTCAAATTTATAGATTTAACATTTTTTCCTGTTCTGTCGGCTTCGCAGGTCTTGCCCGTTTTTCAGAAAGTTTCTGCTCTTTCCTGCACTGTGATTTAAGTGTTTATGCAGTTTCACTCCGTATTTTTTGGTAACAGTTACGATTCTGTTTTATATAAAGTGGCGGTTTTTCCGTCGTCGGATTTTTTCAATATTTGACAAATAAAAATAGCGGACTTAATTATCCGCTATTGAGGTTGTGAGAAAATACCATTGTTACAAATAAGTTAAGCCCGCATTTCTGCGAACGTTTACTACTTATCCTTGTAACTTTTTTGAAACTTCTCACATTTCAATGGCAGGAATACAGCAAAACGCTATTTATATGTCTTTGTGTATCAACACACAGAAAATCATCGCTAAAAGTATAAACACCGTGCATTAAAATACAACGCAAAATTAAACAAATTTTTAAACAGCAAAAAAATTGCGGCAAAATTTATTCGCCGCAATCGAAAATTTTTTATTGCCTGTTATTTTTCCGCAGTTTATTTTCGTATTGCATTTAACAACAATACCTTTTTAATTGGTAAATATTTTAATGTTTCATTTTTATCTCAGACAGTCGAAAATTTATGTTTCGATAGAAATTTTTTCTACGTATTCGAGAAAAACCGACAGCATTGGCAGCACGCAGCCGTTGCAAAGTTTTACTGCTTATTTTCAGAAATGTACAGACTTCATAACTGTCTACCCAGCCGTCTTCGGGTTTTTCATTCGCTTTGCTTTGCAGAGCGACAACAAATTGGGCTATGGTATTAATTTTTGCCGTTAAATCCTTGAATGCCTGTGATTCAATAGTGATAACTTCCATATTGATAATTTTACAAATTAAAATTTTTGCAAAGGTCGGGACTCTGAATAAATCCATTTCTAAACTTTAGAATAAAAAACGCCGTTTTAACAGTTTTGATATTTTTACAAAATTATATTTATCTGTTAAACAACAGTTTGTAATTTAACAAATCAAGCCTGAACAATAAAAAAACGGCAAAAACTCCAAAGTTTTTACATTTGTCTGTTAAACAGAACTTTAAAAGAAAAATGGCTGTAAAAAACGGATTTTTGAGGCGAAAACAGGGTAAACACAGGATAAAAAAATTCGCGGCATGAAAAAATGTTTAAAAAAAATTTTTTTCATGCAAAAAACCGAAAAAAGAAAATTCAGGACAAGCCATTTTGAGGTGCAAGCTATATATATACATATATACTTGCACCTCATGTAAAACACTAAAAATCAAGGGAATATTTTTTATTTTTTTGAAAAAATGTTGTATCTTTGCATTCAAA
This sequence comes from Prevotellaceae bacterium, assembly GCA_031275825.1. Lineage (GTDB taxonomy): Bacteria > Bacteroidota > Bacteroidia > Bacteroidales > UBA932 > JAIRKV01. The sequence continues at coordinate 4,554 of JAISOH010000056.1, forward strand.
AAAACAGCAATGAAAAAGTACAAAGTAACACTGTCTGAAGAAGAAAAGTCTCATTTGGAGACAATAGTAAGTAAAGGATCGCATAAAAGTCAG
>JAISOH010000122.1 GCA_031275825.1 Prevotellaceae bacterium
TCCCTGTTTTTGCGATTGCCGTAAACCAGTCTGACAAGCGTTTCCGTATGGGTTTCGCCAAATATCAGCGCCTCTACAATCTGCATAAAACTCATGGAATCAATGTTGCTGATGCAGCTGCTCAAACGGATGCCGCACATGACCAAAACCCTGTCCATTTGCGTTAATACTTTCGTGAGCCGATTCACTAAATTACGATACTCGCGCGTGTAAGTGCGCAACTCTTGAATCAACGGACAGGGAACCAGACTGCCGTGCAACATGTTTCTGTGCAGCAAATCCGCCAGAATGTCCCCAAATCGTAACCCAATAAGTCGAGGTACTTTCCATGGCAACCATTTTCACTTTTTCCGACCTCAAATATTCGCCCGGCGAGCGAATCGAAACGGTCGTTGTTGTAAATTCTTTTACCACAGAATGACTTTTTCCGTCGTAAATCGCACAAAATATGCTATCTTTGTGTACGTCTAAACCTGATGTTTTCATATTTATTAATTATTGTATGATTTTTCAAATATCCGAAAAATTGGGTTTAGATGCTTTTTAATGGACGCTCGGTGGTGCCGGTTGCTGAAAATTTTTATCCGTTTGCGTGTTATTGGATATTTCATGCTATCTTTGTTCTTGGGTTAAATGTGTTTTTTTCATTACAACATAAAAGTAAAAATTTTTTTCTACCTAAAGTTGCATTTGTTAATTGAAATTAAAATCTATATAATGTCTATTGATTTAATATTTTATTTCAACGCTTGATAGGTTACATTATGCAGTAATGTTTTCGTATCAATACCCGAAAAATTGGGACTTACATTTATATAAACCAAAAGTATTAATTCTTCTTTCGGGTCGATAATATAATCAGTGCCAAACATTCCGCCCCAGCGTGATGAACCTGTGGAAGCTATCGAACGATGCGCATACTGTTCGCGGAAAACATCCCATGCCATGCCAAAACCGATTTCGCCGCGAAGGTCGCCAACGCCGTTATGGCGCATCATTTCTAGTGTTTTGCGACCAATAATACGTATTCCATTAAACTCGCCATCGTTCAAAATCATTTGACAAAATTTTGCATAATCTTCAATCGTTCCGTTCAAACCTGCTCCGGCGCTGAAAAACTTTCTTGCTCCTTCATACGGAAAAGTTTGATAAACAGGATGATTACTCCGTTGCAATTTTCCTGCTTTCGGATATTCGTAAAGAGTAACCAGTCTTTCTGCCTTATCGTCGGGTAAATAAAAATAAGTATCTTTCATGCCGAGCGGATCGAGAATACGCTCTTTTATAAAAACATCCATTGATTTGCCCGAAAGTATTTCAATCAAATAACCAAGAACATCAGTACTCATACCGTAAGTAAATTTCTCGCCGGGGTCGTGAGCCAAAGGAATTTTTGCTAAACGCCGTATAGCTTCGCCAACAGTAATATCAGCCTTTGTGTTGAGCGGAGGAATTCCGTTTTTTGCACATATTGCCGAAAGGTTAGCATCGTATGCTGAAATTCCAGATGTATGCGTAATTAAATGACGAACAGTGATATCGCGCCTTGCAGGACGCATGGTGTATGTTGTGTCTGCCGGATTGTATGTTTCTATTACCTGCGGATTTTCAAATTCGGGAATATATTTTTTTATATTTTCATCAAGTTGAAAGCGACCCTCTTCAAAAAGTGTCATAAGCGCAACAACAGCAATGGCTTTGGTTTGAGATGCCATGCGAAATATATCGTCTTTGCGGCAAGGTATTTTTTTGTCAATATCACGCCAACCGAAAGATTTATAATGTACAACATTTCCTTTATGCGCAACAAATGTTACGGCATTAGGCAGTATGCCTTCGTCAACAAGTCGTTGATAAGCGGCGTCAATACGATGCAGGCGAGCAGTGTCGAAAGTTTTGGAAATATCGGCTCCTTCGGTAAAATGTTGTGGTTTCTGCTGACTGTACAGAAAACAAAATATTTGCGTAAAAACAAAAAATAAAACAATTTTTTTCATAAATTCCCGTATTTTATTCGTGTACAAAGTAAATGAAAAAATTAAATACTGCAAAATAAATTATTGCACTGTTATTTTACATCAAGAATTATATCATCAAGCGAGCGTTTTGGAACATAATGAACAGCATCTTCATCTCGAAAATATTTTATGTCATTATTTTTGACATCTGTTATTACAACATTTTCTTTGGGTTTGCCGAGAGCAATAACAAGAGCAATTTCATATTGCGAGCTTATTTTGAGAATTTCGGCAAGTTCCTGCCGTTTTACCGAACCAATTATACAGCCGCCCAAACCTTTTTCAACAGCGCCAAGCAGAATACTTTGCGAAATAATTCCTTCGTCGTGTTCAGGTTTGCTCTGTGTAATGTTTTTATCCACAACGGCAACAATATACGCCGATGGGCGTTCTCCTTTGACAGGTCCGTTCCAATCTTTCAAATATCCAGCCCATGCAAGAGTCGCAAATATTTTTTCATTAATTTCCCTGTTATTGGAAATAATATACTTCAATGGTTGAATATTTCGCCCCGATGGTGATAATCGAGCCAAATCAACAAGCGATTTCAATGTTTGCACATCTATGATTGCATCTTCGTAAAACCGGCGATAACTGCGATTTTTACATATCAATTCTTTTATCATACAGTTTATTTTTTTGCAAATTTACAAAAAATACAGCATACACATATTTTTCCGATAATATCAGATAATACCGGCACAAATTCAGTCATGCATAAATGCATCAAATCAAATGTAATACGTTAGATTTGCGCATTAAACCGTTCGACTGATAATTTTTTACTGTCAAACCGTTTTTCAATCACATCCCAATCGAGAATATTCCAAAAATTGTAAACGTAATCAGCCTTGCGACATGGATAGTCGAAATAATATGCATGTTCCCAGACATCGCACATCAGCAAAGGTTTATAATTTTTTGTAAAAGGATTTCCCGCATTGGTTTCCTGAGTAATTATCAATGTTTCGTCTTCTTTTTGCGACAGCCACGTATTTCCCGAACCGCAAAACGAAATTACCGCCTTATCGAATTTGTGTTTAAATTCTGTAAACGAATCAAAAGACTTGTTTATTGCCGAAAGCAAATTGCCTTCGGGCATTGTTTTGGGCGTTGGGGATAACTGTTCAAAATAAAACGAGTGATTCCAGACTTGCGCTACACTGTAGAATAAAATTCCTCTGCGTTTGGCATACCTTTTCATTATAGCCTCCAAACTGAGTGTAGTAAGCTGAAATTCATCTAATAATATATTGACTTTATTTACATAATAGCGGAAATATTTATTATAATGAAACTCTATTGTATGTGCACTTATGTACGGCTCAAGAGCATCTTTTTCAAATCGCAGTATTGGTAATTCAAATATCATATCTTTATTATTTTAATTATTATGATGTACAAATTTACAAAAAAATATGAATATCAAAAAAAATATTTTAAATATTTGCATTTATTATAATAAAAAAATATGTTTTAATAACTATAATAGGTAAATTTTGAATAAGTTATAATAATATTAATAATAAAAGTTAAAACACAGAATGGAAGCAAAAAAATATTGTAAAATTTAATTTTTATTTTATAAACAAAAAAAAGTATAAACGAAAGTATTAATAAAAACATAAAACTTTATTAACAATACTGAATTTACATGTAAATTTATATTTAGAGCCTGTTTGAATTTGATTATAATCCGTTGTAAATTTGGGAAAAGTTGTTTATCTGACAAGAATCTGTATATCTGTCTTGTAATAAATAAAATACTCACAGCGAACCCGTAGTGTGCAAAATCCGGAGTAATTTGTTTATTTACAGCCATTCCGGATTACTTCCTGCTACGTTTGCATTTATATTTGACGGTTTTACTGCAAATTCAATTTCATGCTTTTGGGATATTTTACGCTGTAACTTACAAAATATTCTTTTGTTTCGCCAGCTTTGAATGTTTCTTCCCATGTAATTATTCCGATGTCTTCGCGATTTGTAGTCGATTTTGTTGTTTTTTCGAGCAGTTCAACAGTAATATTTTTGTTTGTTGATAAGGGATACTGGTCTTTTATAATCATTGCAACATCTTTGTTTTGATTATTCCGTACGGTAATTTTATATGTCAATACGATTTTTGTATCTGTTCCTAAAAATTTTACGCTGCTGAAATCCTGCATTTTTTCACGTTTTACCGATATTCGTTTGTCATTTCCAAGCGTAAATGTCATTTTTTTATTTGTTGATGCTGCATTAATTGTCGTTTGTCCTGTGTATGTTCCATCATAAGTAATGTTTGCCTGTCCGTTCATTAAATTCAGTTTTTCCCATTCCGGAATTTCAGCAATCAGATATGTTTCATTATCAAGTTTCGGAGCGCAATAATATTTATAATTAACATTATTTATTATCTGTTTTTCGAGTTCTATAACCTGTTCTTTTCCATCGCTCTGTATGGTATATGGAATATCAACCGAAAAAGTTCTATTCAGTTGATTTTCTTTCTGCAAAACGTAATCTTCCATTGATTTTGTTGTAATAACAACAACTCCGCCGGCAGCCCTTGAACCATAAAGAGATGTAGCATTTTCGTCTTTTAAGATGTTCATGCTTGCAATTTCATCGGGGTTTATTGATTTCATTTCATTTTCATCAATAATTATACCGTTTACAACATAAAGCGGCGGCGATGTTTTGGATGAACCTGTTCCTCTGATTCTAATCATCGCTGTTTCGCTTAAATCTTGACTGTACGAAATGCTGTTTTGTGCAATAATTTCGGCATCTGCATGTCTTTCGGATACTGCATAAGTTTGTTCGCTCAAAAACCATGCGTTAAAAACAGGCGCAGTTTTTCCGTTATTTGGAACTCCTGTCGATAAGGCAATATTCACTTTGTTCCAGTCGATTCCTGTGGTTTGCTGCACTTTGGATTTTGTTGTCAAGTTTACCGGATCTTCGGGCGCAGTGATGTTTATATCGTAAAAAGGTGTCCATTTCGCAGATGATGAAAAATATTTTATCGTTAATTTTGCATTTACGGCAAGTGGAGATGCAAGCTTAAGTTTCAGTATTCCTGAATTTTTCCCGTGTTTCACTTCTTCCTGTGCTATCTGTTTTTTCAAGCGATTGATTTTTTCTTCTACAACTGACTTTTCTTTTTCCAGTTTTGTTATTAGAGATGAATATTCAAGCGATTTTTTTTGAAAAACATCTATATTTTTAGTCAACTCTTCTATTGACAATGATTTTTCAGCAACGGTAACATTATGTGTAACGCCTTGTTTCAAAAGTGTCAGCATGTCGTTATTGATTTTTATGTCTGTTGTGATTTGTCTTAAATTATCGTTATAAAAATCTATCGAATCTTTAATTTTTTTTGTTACTGCATTTTGTTTTTCATCTTTCAAAAAGTCTATCGAATATTCAAAAGAAGAAATAATAACGCCTGCATTTATCTTTATTTGCAAACTGTTACGATTAAGAACAGGACTTATTCCTTCTACTGTAATTTCGTTTTCGCCTTTTACAAGTTGAGTCGAAGCGGTATGTGTAAGTTCAGCGCCGTTGAAAAATACCGTTACATCTTGCAACGCCGCTTTTATTTTTTTTGAATCATCTGAAAAACCTTGCGTAGCAAACAATATTAACAGTAATGGCGTAATAAAATTTCTTTTGATTGTCATAATGGAATTTTAAAATTATTTGCAAAATTAATAATTATTTCTTGATAAAAACAATTTTTATTAACCAAAATCATAAAAATTAATTTTTATTGCTGTTATCATGATTAAAAATAACATTGAGATTTTATTTTCCTGACAATAATAAGAATGAGTAATGAACAGCAACACAAAAAACATCAATCATTTAAAGGAAACAATAAAGACAGACAGGCAGTTGTAAATTTATAACTGCCTGTCTGTCTTATCTTTGTGACTCCGACAGGATTCTAACCTGTAACCTTCTGATCCGTAGTCAGATGCTCTATACAGTTGAGCCACGGAGCCTTTTTTGTTTTATGCTTCTTCTGAAGTATTTGCAGAAGAAAAACGTTTTTCTTTTAATCTTGCTTTCTTGCCGGTAAGGTTGCGCAGGTAATAAATTCTCGCTCTGCGTACCTTTGCATATTTATTAATTTCAATATTATCAATGAAAGGAGAATTTATCGGGAAAATACGTTCAACGCCAACTCCATCCGAAATTTTACGGATTGTAAACGTTCTTGCACTTCCTTTTTTCACCTGTATCACAACGCCGCGAAAATTCTGAAGTCTTTCCTTGTTACCTTCTTTAATTTTATAAGTAACCGTAATTGTATCGCCTGCCTTAAATGCAGGAAATTCTTTCTGATGTTCGTTTGCAAATGCCTGTTCGGCAATTTTTATTAAGTCCATTTTTTTAATATTTATTGTGTTTATGTATGCAACATTATCGAACTGAAATAAGAGGTTGCTCTGATTTTGGGCTGCAAAGGTAATAAATTTTTGTAAAATACAAATGTTATTTTAAAAATTTATTTTTTTGTCAGTTCGCTGATTCTTTTAAAAAATTCATCAACACTTGTAAGTAAATCTTTATTAATATTTTTATAACAGGCTTTTACAAGTTTTTTATTGTGTTTGTCATCGGGTTTGTTTGCACGCTCAAACATTTTGTTTCTAAAATCAACAGCATCGTTGATAATTTCTATGGATTTTTCACTTTTGTCGGGATACAAATATGCAAGAGTATAACAATCGCTTAAAACCTCGCTTATCAGATAATCAATATCTTTTTTAAGATTACGTAATTTTGCCATAATTATTTTTTATAAAATTTTGTTATTTAAGCAGCAAAGTTAGTAAAAAAATTTAACTGTCTGCAAAAAATATAATAATTACCGGCATTAATGCATTTAAATTTTGAGTAATTTGACAGGAAAATCTTTGTTACATGCAGTTTTTAGGCGTTTTGAGCGTAATGATTTTTTTACTGTTTTTTTGAGCAGGTTTAAGCCGATTTTTCTGACGATGGCAAAATTCTTTGCGGCATGAAATGAAAAGACTTTGAAATTTCGTGCCTTTACAGGTTAATTTTCAAATCATTATCATAAAAACAAAAAATATCAGGGACAAATACAAAAGTACTCGGTTATATTAAATCCAATAAAATTCGCAGTTAGTTAAAAAATAAACAGGTTGTTGTCAGCACTTTAAATAAATTCAAATTAAGTTGTTTGCTTTTTCCTGACTTTCATTCCACTGTTTCTGAGCCTTGTTGAAACCTGTTTTCAGGTAGGGAAAAATAGCCGAAGCAAATTTTTCTATAGGGCTGTAAAGCAATGAATTATTTATATGTTTTTCAGGCAAAAAATTCAGCGATTTATTTAAATTACCTGCAAGTACAAGAATAACGCTTAATGCAAAAACAATTTTTAATACGGAAAAAAGTATTCCCAAAATACGGTTTATAAAACCCATCATTGCAACTTTTACTACCGTATGCAAAAATTTGCCCAGTAAAATAATCAATCCCCACACTATTGCAAAAGTAACTATGAAAGCAAATGTATTTACAATAACAGGGTCGGCATTGATGGCTGACAAAAACTTGGATGCAAACCAAAATGACGATTTGTAGGCAACAAAAGCGCCTATCAGCATTGCCAGCAAACTTGAAAGCTGTATTATAAAACCTGTGGAAAAACCTCGAACAGCAGCCCAAATAATAATTAGCGCAAAGACAATATCAAAATAATTCATTTTTCTGTAATTTAAAGGCGCAAAATTACTGTTTAAAAATAAAAACAGAAAATTTATTGATAATATTTTTTCACAGGGTAATAAAATAACAGTCGCCAACTGTTAATTATACGTTAATTATTTATTGCTAAAATTCAACTCATTATTTATTTTTGTACCTTTGCGAAGAAAATACAGATATTTTTATGGAAGTAATTATAAATCACAAAGTAGGAGTTTTAACATCAGGAGGAGATGCTCCGGGCATGAATGCGGCGATTCGTGCCGTTACAAGAGCAGGATTAAACAATGGAATGGAAGTTTTTGGTATTCGCCGCGGATTTCAGGGATTAATTGAAAATGATATATTTCAAATGAAATCGCAGGACGTAAGCGGGATACTTCAAAACGGAGGAACATTTTTACAATCTACACGTTCAGCGGAATTTAAAACAAAGGAAGGAAGAAAAAAAGGATATGATGTACTTAAAAATTACAATATAGACAGTCTTGTTGTGATTGGCGGAGATGGTTCGTTTACCGGAGCAAATATTTTTGCTCAGGAATATCCCGACATTTCGGTAATAGGTATTCCGGGAACTATCGACAACGACCTGTATGGCACAGACTACACAATTGGTTACGATACGGCGTTAAATACGGTTATAGATGCTGTTGACAAAATTCGCGACACTGCAAGTTCTTTCAATCGCATATTTTTTGTTGAAGTTATGGGACGCGAAGCCGGATTTATAGCAATAAACAGCGGCATTGCTTCGGGAGCGGAAGTTATAATGGTTCCCGAACGTAAAAATCAAATTGAAAAAGTAAGAAAATTTCTTAAAGAACGAGCCTTGAAAAATAAATCAAGCATCATTATTGTTGCCGAAGGCTTGGAAGAAGGCAGCGCAATGGAAATTGCAGGCAAAGTAAAAGATGAATATCCCGAATTTGATATTAGAGTGTCTGTTCTCGGACACATTCAGCGCGGAGGACGCCCGACATCAAAAGACCGTGTTACGGCAAGTCTTATGGGAGCTGCGGCGATTGATGCCATTATCGACAATCAGAAAAGCATTATGATTGGATGGAAAAACGAAGAAATAGTTCAAGTGCCTCTCAATAAAACAATAAAAATGCACAAAGCAATTTCCGACGACATGCTTAACATTGCCGAAATGATAGGAACGTTTTTGCCGAAATAAGAGGCGGGAAAAGCAATTTTACATGATGATTTTTGGGAAAGATAAAGTCGCTTGTTTATATATATTTTTATTGCTACACTGTTGACAATTAAAAAATTTCATGTAACTTTGTAATTTGAAATTCTAAAGATAGAAATAATATGAAGATAATAATAGATGTTACAAACAACAGAGCAATGTTTATTATAGAATTGCTGCAGAGTTTTCCGTATGTAACAGTACAGCCTCCTGCTACAGACGAAGATAACACAGTCCTTGAATAACAAAGAGGATGATTTACTGAAACAAAGCCAAATTAAACAGTTGTTGGAAAACGAAATAACAATTTCGCCGTTTGTAATGAGTATGGTTGCTGAAAATCCAATTTCTGCCGACTACGATTACAAAACGGATTATAAAAATCATTTGGTTGAAAAATATGTATAAAATTAAACGGATTTTTTTAGATACAAATATCGTATTGGATTTACTCGGAAAACGCGAGCCTTTTTTTGAATCCATAGCAAAAATTACTACCATGGCAGAGATGGGTATTTTTACACTTGTGGTATCGGCGCTGTCATATTCTACTGTAAATTATGTGTTGGGAAAAACAGAACAACATGATAAAGTTATATCAAATCTGCGAAAATTTAAAACAATTTCTACAATTGGCAGTTTGAATAATGTTATTGTAGAGAAAGCATTAAATTCTGATTTCGTGGATTTTGAAGACGCTTTGCAGTATTTTTGCGACTTGCAGTCAAATTGTGAAGTGATATTGGCACGTAATTGCAAAGATTTTAAGCTTTCCACCATTCCTGTAATGACAGCAGACGCATTTTTTAGTCAATGCAAATAGCGCCCTTTGCGCGACGCAGTCTGGAAACTACAAAAATCTGTTTAGTAAATCGTTTAATGATTTGAAAAAAACTAAAAAGTAAAAATGAAATCAATAGGAGTAATTATCTCAACTTATAATAACCCCCAATGGCTGGAGAAAACTTTATGGGGTTATTTGAATAAACTGAATGATGGCGATCAGGCATGTTTTTTGCCGAAATAAATAACATAAGAAAACTGTGAATAAAATAAACCATACATTAAAAAAAGTATTATGCAGAATCGCAAGACGCATATACGTACTAAGAAAAAGTCCGTTAAAGAAATGGGGAACATTATTATTCAAATCAAAAAGGCAGATATTGCTTGAGGCGATTATATTACGATATGACAACAGTGGAAAATTTCAGGAAGAAACTGATTTTTTGAAAGAACAAAACAAATTGATTATATTTCCATACAAGAATATCAAACAATTAAATCATATAGAATCGGGATATGATACCGTAAAAAATCTTCCGTATGTGATACATAAAAAACGCAGACTGTATTTTAAAAACTCGTGGACACAGGAGAAAGCAGCAAAAGAATATAAAAATTATATTGAAAATGAACAGATTTTAGGCGGTAATTATATCGAAAAAGCGCCTCATCAGTATCAATCTGAATCTTTCCATGTCAAAAGCAGCGACATTCTTTTAGACGTCGGATGTGCTGAAGCACTGTTTGCTCTGGATGTTATTGATAAGGTTAGAAAAGTGATTTTATTTGAATCCGACCATGTTTGGTTTGAACCTCTGAAAGCAACTTTTGAAAAAGAAATGAAAGAAGGAAAAGTCGTGCTAATAGAAAAAAATGCAGGTAGAAAAAATACTCCAAACTCAGTTACAATCGCTTCTGTTCTGCAAAATGAAGAATATAACAGTTTGTTCATCAAAATGGATATCGAAGGCGCTGAACCCGAAGTCGTACAATCGTGCGAAAGTTGGATGAAAACGAATAAGGATATTCGTTTCGCCTGCTGTACATATCATAAAAAGAATCATGCGGAAATATTGAAATCTTTGTTTGAAAAACATCATTATCGTATTGAATTTTCTGATGGATATATGCTGTTTCTGTTTGATAAACACATCCGATACCCTTATTTCAGAAAAGGTATTATCAGAGCATCGAAAAAATTGTGATTACAGTTGCCGATTGAGAAACAAGATAAAATTATAAATATGAAATCTGTAGGAATAATTATCTCAACTTATAATAATCCCAAATGGCTCGAAAAAACTTTATGGGGTTATTTGAATCAAACATATTCTGATTTTGAACTGATTATAGCAGATGATGGTTCCGGAGAGGAAACAAAGAATTTGATTGAATCTTATAAAAAACATTATTTCCCGCAACTTAAACATGTATGGCACGAAGACAAAGGATTTCGCAAGACTCGTATTCTGAATCAGGCAGTTATTGCTGCAAACTCTGAATATCTGATTTTTACCGACCATGACTGTATTCCACGTAATGATTTTATTGAAACTCATGTACGATATGCTCAGGAAGCTTACATGCTGTCGGGAGGATATTTCAGGTTGCCAATGTCTATCAGTACATGTATAACAAAAGAAGATGTGGATTCTCAAAAAATATTCAATATAAGCGAACTGAAAGGCAGAGGACTTAAAAATGGCTGGAAAAGCACTAAACTTGTTCGTTCTGCTGCTTTTACTTCGTTTATGAATTTTATTACTCCCGCGAAAGCGACATGGAACGGCTGCAATTCTTCTGTCTGGAAGAAAGATGTAATTGCTGTTAACGGTTTTAATGAAAATATGCGATATGGTGGAGAAGACCGTGAATTTGGAGAACGACTGTTCAATTTGGGAATAAAATCAAAACAAATACGTTATTCTGCCATTTGTCTTCATCTCGATCATGCACGACCTTATAAGCGACCGGAATTAATAGAACAAAACAAACAAATCCGTAAAGAAGTTAAGAAGAATAAAATTATTCAAACCTTGCATGGAATTAATCATTGGTTAGAAACATGAAAATATTGCAAATGAGATGGTATAAACGTAAAAATACGCAGGAAAACACAAAAAAAATAGTACTCGTAGAGTTTTTTACATATCACAGTGAATGTTTGTATTCTCAATTGCTGTTTTTGAAAGATAGCGGATATAAAATTACGCTTGTTTGTCACGTGAAATTACAGGCAATTGTTGAAAATTTCAATCTTAACATTAAATGTCTATTTTTTGATTTTGATAAAATAAGCGCTTTATTCAAATTTCGCAATTATTTGATAAAAAACAAAGTAACAATAGTAATTCTCAATACGGCTCAAGGCAGTAAAGCACTGAAATTTTTTCTTTTACCCTTTCCACGATTTATTAGTTTTTATGGAATCATTCACGATACGGAAAAAATACTGAAAAGTAAAGGACAAAAAATCATTTGTCAAAAACTGAAATCTTATTATAGTTTGGCAGAATATATATATCGACCTGAAATAAAACACTTAACTTCTCAATATTTTGAAACAGCGTTTTATCCTCCATATCCGTTACTGAAAATAGATAAAAAAACAGATGAAATATGGGTAACAATTCCGGGAGCAATAGAATATTGCCGTCGTGATTATGAATTTTTGTTAACATTAGCCCGACATCCGGCATTATCGAAAACTGTAAAATTTGTTTTATTGGGAAATTACCGGAAACGTGAAGAAGGAAAAATTTTTATTGCCAAAATAATCAATCTGAAACTTGAAAATCGTTTTATTTATTTTGATAGTTTTATAGATGACGGTTTATTTCATTCGTATATTGTTGCTTCCGATTTTTTATTTCCATTGATACATCCGAATACGCCTGACGCACAAAGTTATTTAAAATATAAAATATCAGGAATGTTTCCTTTTTCGCAAGCATATTCCAAAACAATGTTGTGTCATACATTATTTGCAGATATAAAAAATTTTAATTACCCAATTCTTTTTTATAATTCTATCGACAATATTATCCCTTTGATTAATGAAAGAAACCGAAATACCGATAGATTCATTATTGATTTTGAAATCAACCGACAACATTATTTAAGCATATTACAATGAACAATAAAACAGTCAAAATTCTTATACCTATTTACAAATTGCCTTTTGATGAATACGAACAAAAGTCGCTGCAACGCACTTACAATTATTTGTCAAACTATCCCATATCGTTTGTAAAACCAAAATCACTGGATATTTCCGACATTTTTAAAACATATCCGAAAATCCAAACCGAATGTTTTTCTGATGATTATTTTACAAGTATTTCAGATTATAACAGATTGATGTTGTCCGAAGAATTTTACGGAAGATTTTTAGATTACAAATATATATTGATATGTCAATTAGATGCTTATATTTTTAGAAAAGATTTGGATGTTTGGGTGCAAAAGGATTATGACTACATCGGCGCTCCATGGATAGTAAAACAGAAATATCACCGTTTATATTATCGTATCTTTTTGAAAACAAAATCAGTATTTTACTTGATTTTGAGAAAACCTTTCAATCTGATACTTTTAGCGGACAAAGTAGGTAATGGCGGATTATCGTTGCGAAAAGTACAGCCGTTCTATCAGGCAACTATTGATAAAAAAATAATTATCACTAAATTTGCAGAAAAAAGCAAAACAAACTCTAACTATAACGAAGATGTTTTTTGGGCAACTTTACAACCTAATTTTCGCTATCCGACAGCAAAAGAAGCGCTTCGTTTTTCAATCGAACAATATCCGGAAATGTGCTTTGAATTAAATAATTACGAACTTCCTTTCGGTTGTCATGCTTGGAATAAAGAGGAATACAAAAAATTTTGGGAAAATAAAATAGATTGAAAATAAGTGTGTTAAAGTTTTTTACAAAACAGATAATAACGGATTTATGCATGTAAACATTCCACAAATAATCCAACCAACTCTAATAATGCGACATTTTTAACTGATTTCATATTCTAAAGATATTTTATTAACCTGTTGTGCATTTAGGCAATATTGCATTTGATAATATTTAAGGGACGGTTAAATACAAATAAATTGAGGTATTGGATCATCGTTAAAGCTGTGATTTTAGATATAATTCTTGTAGC
>JAISOH010000148.1 GCA_031275825.1 Prevotellaceae bacterium
AAATGATAAAACGGCAGGGCAAAAATCGGAAAATGATTTGTTACAACAAGTTTCGCCCAATTTGATTTGAATGAAGCAACCAATTCCGGTAAAACGCATATTTGATTGTTTGTATAAAGCCCCTGTTCAAACAGTCTTATTACGCTCAAAAGCAAAACCGGCTTGTGAGACCTTCATCATATTGTCGGAAATCAGGTGTAACAACATATCCGCCAATGTCATTAAGAAAACCGTGTCCTGAAAAATAAAATAATGCAGTATCTGCATTGCCTGCGAATAAATCAACAATCTTTCTTTTGATATCAGATTTTGTAGTAATATTTGTTTCAAGCCGCACATCGAAATTTGGCGAACCATCGCCATTAGTTTTAATAATACTTCCCAATGCAGAAGCATCATTTATACAGCCACTCAAAGGTGCTGATGGATAATTATTTATTCCAACTACTAACGCATTATTGGGAGCAGGATAACCACGCCTAATCATATTTACCCATAAGGAATCTTCCAGTCTTGGCAAAGTCTTGATCACCCTAACCGGTACGCCCTGATCACGAGCAGCAATTTCAATTTTATCTAAAACACGATAAACGTATTCAGTAATAACAGGATTTTCGACCATCGTATCGTTACAAACCACATAAATATCACGCCCTACAAAACCGTGAAAATGTTTCACCTGTTCCAATGCTTTCCAAACCAGTTGAAGCATAACGGTTGAATCTTTTCCACCGCTGAATCCAATAATCCACGGACGTCTCGTATTGTCTGCGAACATATACTGGTCTATTATTTCAGCTATAATATTTTGAACAAAATCTGTCATAATAAATCTGGTGCAAAGGTATAACTTTTTTCTAAATTAACTCATCTTACGCACAATCACAATGATAAGAAGAATTAATTTTGTAATATGGAGAAATAATGAACTTATACAATGATTACCTGCTTGGAAAGAACTTGATGCCGTCAAAAATTATAATACTGCGTAACATGAGTTATTATATAAAAGCCTGATAAATATTTTTAATTATAGACATTTAAGTTAATTTAAAGTTGTTGATTATTACACATTTGAATTTAATTGTAAATTATTATTGACCTTAATATAATACGTAAAAGTCGGAAAATAGACAGCCGCTCATTATGCATAATATTCATTTTAAAATCAACAACAATAATGTAATTCGCTTAATGAGCGGCTAATCAGACTGTAAAATTATTCCTGATTTTTATTCCATAACTTTTCCGGGATATATTTTCAATGCATGTTCGAGGCATGTTATGGCATTTTTCAAATCTTCTATTTTCAAAACGTATGCAATGCGAACTTCATTTTTACCTGTTTCTGCGCTTGCATAAAAACCTGTTGCAGGCGCTACCATTACGGTTTGTTTTTCATATTCAAACTCTTCGAGCAGCCAGCGTGCAAATTTATCGGAATCATCGACAGGCAATTTTACAACAGTATAAAATGCTCCTTTCGGCTTGGGACAATATACTCCATCCATTTTGTTGAGGGCTTCAACCATATAATTTCGGCGCATGATATATTCATTGTAAACATCGGTAAAATAATCTGCCGGTGTTTCAAGCGCGGCTTCAGCTGCAACCTGTCCGTAAGCTGGTGGACACAGTCGAGCCTGAGCAAAGCGCAATGCCGTTTCAACAACATCTCTGTTTTTAGAAATCAGCGCTCCTATTCGCACACCACACATGCTGTAACGTTTTGAAACCGAATCTATCAGCACAACATTCTGTTCAATGTTTTTAAGTGTCATACACGAAATATGAGAATTTCCATCATAACAAAATTCGCGATAAACTTCGTCGGCAAAAAGAAATAAATCGTGTTTCAAAACTATTTGTCTTAACGATTCAAGTTCATCTGCCGAATAAAGGTATCCTGTAGGATTATTGGGATTGCAAATCATTATTGCTTTTGTACGCTGGCTTATGATTTTCTCAAATTCGTTGATGGCGGGAAGCGCAAAATCGTTGGCAATGGTAGTTTTTATAGGCACAACTTTTATTCCTGCCTGAAGTGCAAAAGCATTATAATTTGTATAAAACGGCTCGGGGATAATAATTTCGTCTCCTTCATCCATGCACGACATCATTGCAACGGTTATTGCTTCGGAGCCGCCTGTCGTAACAATTATATCATTTTCATCGATGTTAATTCCTGCATTTTGATAATATTTTGCAAGTCCTTTACGGTACGATTCGTTTCCTGCCGAATGGCTGTATTCTATAACTTTGGCGTCATATTTTTTCACGGCTTCCAAAGCTAACGGCGGCGTAATAATATCCGGCTGCCCGATATTCAAATGATAAACTTTTATTCCGCGTTTCTTTGCCGCTTCGGCATACGGTACTAATTTACGAATTGGAGATGCGGGCATTGATTTGCCCTTCTTTGAAATTTTTGGCATAATTTGTTTTTAATTTTAATGAAATAAGTTCAATTTGTTTGCAAAGTTAGCATGAAATCTTTAATTATGCACAGACAAATAAAAATTTCCTGCAAAATTTATGGGAAAAAGGTACAAAAAATATCAGTACAAACCATTAAAAAACTTTTAGTGGTCTGCGAAATATTAATACAAATAGTTATTTACTTTTATCCTCTTGGAGAAAAAGGGTTATTGTCATAAATATTTCGTTCACGGATTTTTCCATTGATACTGTGAATTAAGAAATCAGAATGTTGATTTTGGGCTTGTAATTTTCCAAAAGCAATTGCTTCTTTTTGAGTTTCAAAGTTTTTTGTTGCTCTTGTGCTACCTTCGCTTTTATATAAAATCTAATAAAATTTTGCAAATAACTGTGATTTATTTCATTAAAAATCAATAATTTAATTTCAATGTAATTGAAATTTCCGACTGTATTCTATATAACACTCCACTGCTTGTCGTTTTTTACTATGTGTATATTCTTACCCATTTGTTTTTAAATTTTAAATTATTGAAATTATGCTCGCAAATGTTGTACCGTATAGAATTTACTGCTAAAATGTCGTATTATTTCCCGTACCTCCACCCATATACATATTCCGCACCGTTGATATTGACTGTAACATAAACAGAAACTCCTGATATTCTTTGAATGTGAACATATCCCTGAATTGTTTCGCCCGGATAAATTGTATTCTTTTTCAAATATCCCATTTGTTTAGCATTGCGTTCATTCCATTGAGATTCAAAAAAGTCTGCAATTCTTTGTTGTGACAATACTCGTGCTTGATATGCAGCCGCAGCATCGTATGTTGTTGTTGTACTTGTACCATATACAGAACCACTGTAAGAAGAATTTCCTGAATATGAGCCATAAGCAGAAGCACTTCCGTAGCTGTTAGAACGACCTCTGTAATGAGCGGAAGAATTGGTTGTAGATGTAGAATAGCCAGCATTCATTGTAGATAATCCTTCTGCTAATCCAACAACTATTGCAGCCCAAGTTTGCGCTCTTTTAACTTTCTTCATATATTTATCACACGACCATACAACCAAATCTTTTTCTCTTTCTTTTTTATCAACTGAATATGCCGTAATATCCGTTTCTGGGTCAAATTCAATCGGTAACATCGAATTGTTTGTAATCATCAAATCAATTTTGTGCCATTTTCCATAATTTTTTGTGCTTGTATTCGTTTGAGCAATCGTTAATCCATTTTTAACATAGTATTGCCACGGTGTCCCATCTTGCTACTGTGTCTTTCTTTCATTAACAGACGGACTTTCCCAAAGAGGTTGATTGTCAGAATATTTGATTTTAACAATTTGTCCGTTTTGATTACTCGTAACATAGTAATCATATTTTAGCTTTCCGTTAATATATTCCGCTTGAACAAAAGCACCATTTTCTAAAAACTCCGTATAAAGCCCCGATAATTCATCGTTTACAAAATCCATCTTTTTAACAACTAATCCATCTTCGTAATATTCACAATGTTCGCCGTTTCTTTTGCCGTTTGAGTAATGATTTTTGTAATGTATTTTGCCACTTTTGAAGTAAGTAATAGTTTCACCATCAAAGACTGATTTGCTGTCGTCAAACTTATCAATAGAAATAAATGCACCTGACGCTTGTAATTCGCCTGTAATGTAATAATCTCGAAATAGTTTTTTATAACTATCACTTGCAGGATACACAGCAATGCGATAGAAGTCCGCAAAAGTGCGATTTGACACACCTTTCCAATCTTTGTCATAGTAAATCGTGTCAATTCTTTCTTGAGCAAAAGAAGAAAACGATATCGCCGCAAGTAATGCCAAAATCATGATTTTGTTGGCATTTAATTTTTTAATCTTCTGATTTTTAAATATATTTGTATTATTTTAATGATTAATATTTCTTTTTTGACATAAAAATAGCGTGGAAACAACCTGTCTGACATTCAGGTTTCCACGCCTATCTTTCCGGCAAGTCGTTCCACGCCGCATTACACGGCGTTTCGCTAACTTATTCTTGAAGGATAACCCAATAATTCGGGTTAATTTGTGGAAAATGAATGTCAAGAATAACGCAATACGCTATTTTATATATTTAATTTGTAGTGCTTTATGCACATATCTTTGTTTTTATATCATATACAAATTCCGTTTATAATTAACGGTGCAAATTTACAATTTTTTTTGGATTTTAGAATGAAAAATTATTTGCGAAGAAAAATATTTTATGAGAGAAGAATACCGCTTTACCTGCGTTGTTTTGTGCAGAGGCAAAATAGATAATATTTATACCGCTTGCTTTTAGTGATTTTGCAGCGCGAAACATTACTATATAGAGAATACAGTCGAAAATTTCAATTATATTAAAATTAAATTATTGATTTTTAATGAAATAAATCACAGTTATTTGTAAAGTTTTATTAGATTTTATATAAATAATGGGTATATGGGACAAAGATGAACAGTCGCTATCACTGAAAAACATTAGCGGTATCATTGATTATTTGCAAAGTAAAACAATAACAGACAGCCGTTTGTCAGGATATTCATAAAACGGAAAGGCGGTTGTATAAAACGAACCGCCCTCTTTTGAAGTAAAAATATTTTATAAATAAAAATAATTTTGTCAGATACGACAAAATGTTATGATAAAAATCCTAACAGCACTCCTGCTGCAACGGCGCTTCCTATAACGCCTGCTACGTTTGGTCCCATTGCGTGCATCAGCAGGTGGTTTGTCGGGTCGTAATGCCTGCCGACTTCTTCAGATACCCGCGCAGAATCGGGTACAGCCGAAACTCCCGCATTGCCTATAAGAGGATTCATTTTGTTGCCTTCTTTCAAAAACAGATTAAAGAATTTTACAAACAAAACGCCTCCTATTGTTGCTACAATAAACGAAGCGGCTCCCAGTCCGAATATTCCCAGCGAGCGAATATTCAGAAAGTTTGTTGCCTGAGTTGATGCTCCTACAGTTAAACCTATCAATATTGTACAAATATCGATGATTGGTCCTCTTGCCGTTTCTGCCAGACGCCGCGTAACGCCGCTTTCTTTAAGCAAATTGCCAAAAAACAGCATTCCCAGCAAGGGTAATCCTGATGGCACTATAAATGCGGTCAGCAGAAATCCTACTATTGGGAATAATATTTTTTCATTGGATGAAACCACGCGAGGAGGTTTCATTCTTATCAGGCGTTCCTTATGCGTGGTAAACAGTTTCATAACCGGCGGCTGAATTACAGGAACCAGAGCCATGTATGAATATGCTGCAATAGCAATAGCTCCCATCATATCTGGCGCCAGCCGAGATGAAAGAAATATGGCGGTAGGTCCGTCCGCTCCGCCTATAATTCCTATTGCTCCGGCTTGATTGGGTTCAAATCCGACAGCCAGCGCTGTTGTATATGCGGCAAAAATTCCCAATTGAGCCGCAGCTCCAACCAACAGCAGTTTCGGATTGGATATGAGTGTAGAAAAGTCGGTCATTGCGCCTATTCCCAAGAATATTAATGGAGGATACCATCCGTTTTTTACTCCGTGATACAAAATATTAAGCACGGAACCTTCTTCGTAAATTCCTATTTTCAAAGAGGCAAGATGCGGAATATTACCTACAATAATACCAAAGCCTATCGGGAGCAGCAACATTGGCTCCCAGTTTTTTTTGATTGCCATATAGATAAAAGCCAAACCGAACAGAATCATAATTATATGTCCTGCGGTGGCAGTTGCAATACCTGTATAGCCCCAAAAATTGCTTAGGTTTTCAGATAAAAAGCTAAAAAATCCTGTTCCCTGTTCCATATCAACCTATAATTATCAAGTCGGCTCCTTCGAGTACAGAGTCGCCTTTATTTACTTTAATTTCAATAACTTTTCCATCGTTTTCGGCATTAATGCTGTTTTCCATTTTCATGGCTTCAAGCACAAACAGTTTTTGTCCTGTTTTTACGGCATCTCCAATTTTTATGCAAACATCAATAATAACTCCCGGAAGCGGCGATTTTATTGTGTTTGTTCCGCCTGTTTGCGCTGCGGGAGTAACTTTTACCGGCGCTGTTGCCTGTGTTGTGGATGCTGCAACTGCCGGCTTTGCGGTTATTACCTTGTGTATAACAGGCGCCGTTTGCCGTATCGGTTTGTCAATTTCAACATTATACATTGTTCCGTTTACTTCGACATTGGCATGAGTATCTTCTATGCTTTCAATGTTTACATTATACTCGCTGCCGTTTATTTTCATTTTAAATTCTTTCATTGTTTATATAATTTTTATTTGTTTTTTCTAATTTCCGGTGTTTGACGTAATGACTGGAGTTTTGAATTCCATGGCGAATACATTTTATCTTCGCGTTCTATTGTTATAACCATATCTTCAACATCGTGAATATCATCATGATGTAATTTCAACGCTAATGCTATTGCCGCATAAATATCGCCTGTTTCTTCGCCGGCGTGTTCTACTTTGTCAATATCGACTCCCTGCGCTTCAGCTGCTTTTTTCTTACTTGTTTTTAAATGAAATTTGGCAAGTTGCTTGAAACACAAAAACAGTAATATCAATACGGAAAATACGACAGTCATCGCCGTTGCCGATATTGCTGCGCCAAAAGGGTCTCGCTTGCCGAGTTTTTCTGCTGCGCTTTCTACTTCATACGACTTGTTTTGCAAACGCGGAGTTATATTGTTTGCTTTTTCCCATTCATTACTATCGTTTTTTACATAACTTACATTTGCTTCGAGCGCAGGATATTTAACCTGTTCAATAAGCGTTTTTCCATCATTGCTGTAAAGAGCGAGATAACCTCCGTTTGCATTCAACTTGAAGTTTGTATAAAGAGGTCCGTGATAATCAATACCATCTGCCCAAATCAATAAATATTGAAGCGGCGGTATTTTTGTAGATACATCTCCCTGCGGAATTCTGTATTTTTTCGGATTGTTTACATCATCTGTTATGTAACATCCTCCGATATCAACAGTTCCATACGCAGGATTATATATTTCAATCCATGTGCTGTGAACGCCGTAATCATCTGTTATGTTTTCGGTATTGTTCGACAGCAGCTCGTTTATTTTTAAATCAAACGTGTTTTGTGCGCGAGTTGCAAACGACAATAATGCTAACGTTAATAATAAAAATCCTTTTTTTGTTTTTTTCATGTATATACTTATTTATTTTTTGTGTTATTATTTTATTACAAATCTTAATATTCCAATATGTAACATTCTGCTTATAAACTTAATATTATCTATTTACTCTGCCGTAAATGTTGTCAAAATCTTTTTCATAATTATTATATTAAATTCATACTGTTCATTCTATCAATTATCAGGCAACGTTGGCGGCAGGTCTGTTGTATCTATTATTGGCTTGCCACCTGGTCTTTTCTGAGTTTCCTGTGCATTTAATATTTCCAAATTCATATCCTCCAAGTTGTCTGCTCTGAATTAAATATTGTTGGTTATCAACAGATAATATTTTATTATCTTTACCTGTATAATAATCAGGAAGTGTTGGCGGCAGGTCTGTTGTGTCTATTATTACAATTTTATTGCCAGCCTGTTTTTTTTGAGTTTCCTGTGCATATATTCCTGTTGAATATAATGTTATTGCTATTAATAATATTATTTTTATTGCATTCATATTATACTGATTCCTGCTTATTAAATCTACAAATCTTTAATTTTACCTGATACTATCACTCTTGGAATAAATTTAAGATTGTTTTTTTGCTCAACACTAAATGTTACCCTTTGCTTAATTAATGACTCCATTGTATGAAATTTTTCTGGTGGAATTGAAAGTAAAAGAGAGTCTTTTTTTAATGAAAATTCTATTTCTGCAACAGTTCCATTCATACTTACTATAAATATAATATCAATGTTTGCAGAGTTATTTGTCGATTTAAATTGATTTATAATTGAAGTGCCTAACGCATCTCTTACCGAGCCAAGTAATTGATTCATATCATTAAATCTTGCCAGCAGGTCTAAATTATCAGGTGGAAATTGTTCTTCATCTCCTTCGTAAAAAAGACCAGTATCTTCAATAAATGGAGATGTTCCAAATTTTGAATTATTCACATTCCCTATTTTTATATATTTATTATCTTCTTCGATATTTTTAAAAGAAAACCCTGTTCCCGATATTATATCTTTTCCTGTATAATAATCAGGAAGTGTTGGAGGTGCGACAGTTGTATCTGTTATTAACTTGCCGTCTGGCCTTTTTTGAGTTTCCTGTGCATTTATTCCTGTTGAATATAATGTTATTGCTATTAATAATATTTTTTTTATTGCTTTCATATTATACTAATTACTGCTTATTAAATCTACAAATCTTTAATTGTTACAGATATATATACTCCCGGTATAAAATTCGGCATCCATGATCTTTGACGTACCAGAAAAGTTACATTTTGCTTTACTGATAATTCCAGTTGGTAAAGTTTTTCAGGGTGTATTGAAAATAATAGCAAATCTTTTTTTAATTCAAATTCTACCTCAGAAACACTCCCATTCAATTCTACTATAAAACTAATACCGATAGTAGAATAATTGTTTGTTGATTTAAACTGATTTATAAGAGTAGCGCCTAAGGCTTCTCTGCATGCATTATATATCTGGTTTCTATCTGTGAATTCAGCCAATAAGAACAAATCGTTAGAAGGCATTGGTTCGTCTTCACCGGGGAGAACAGGAGCAGGAGTATATGACGGCGTCCCAAACTTTACATTATTTATATTTCCTATATCTAAATAATCGTCTGTTTCATTATTTTTTTTTAAAGAAAACCCTGTTCCAGAAATAATTTCTTTACCTGTATAATAATCAGGAAGTGTTGGAGGTACGACAGTTGTATCTGTTATTAACTTGCCGTCTGGCCTTTTTTGAGTTTCCTGCGCATATATTTGTATTGAAAATAATGCAATAACTGTTATTAATAATATTTTTTTCATATTTTTTTTAATTTTCATAATCTTCACAATCATTAAATAATGTATCCATTAAATTTGTATTGGAGGATTCAGACATTACTCTGTCATAATATACTTTGTATTCATCCAGATTTCTTACAAATTCCAGAACGGCATTATAATTATATGAAGTCGGATTTGCAAGATAATTATCCATTAATTTTTTTTGCTCATCTTTCCAACATGTACGGGTTTCCTGTCTGGATTCATCCAATCCATGTTCTTTTACATATACGTAAGCGGCAATCATAGCTTCAACTTCCAAATTTATTAGATTTTTTATGATTCTTACCCCATTCACTACTTCGGTAACATACATGCCTTTTGCGTTTTGATAGGCATGAAACAAATCTTTAAATATGCCGTATGTATATACGCCATTTTCTGTGTACATATTCCACGAAAGTGTATTTGCACGTGGTGCATACTCAAGCAAATTAGCGATGTTTGGATTGTAAATTATTTTAAAATTGGCGGCAATATCGTTCAGCATTTTCTTTCCTGCACAGTCTTTTTCTATACTGTCCAGCGCAGGCAAAAGTTCCTCTTTTGTTTTTTCATCCATAGTCCAGTCATCATAAGCATGAGGCGGGTCTTGTGGCGGCTGAGGCGGCGGAGGATTATAACTTCCATCATTACCTCCGGATTCACAATTTCCATCGCAGTTTGGTCTTCCGCAGTTAGGGCAAACATCATCATACGTATAATCGTAATTATCATGATATTCATCACAAATGCAAACAGAATAGCCACATACGGAACAGTATTGAGGCTCGCCGCAAATACAGTCATCTATACTGCGCCAGCACCATTGACACCATGTTACTTCCGAACCTTCTATTTCTCCAAGAAACCAGTCGTCGCCACCGCCCATCAAAACTAATTCGCCGGATATTGCCGTAGCGAGTTTTAATTTTTTACTCTTTTCGCTTTTTGTTATTGTTGTATCTTTAAGATTTAATCGAATAATATTATTTCTGTCCTGTTTCCTTATGTTTATAATTCTGCCATCCCAGGTTGAATACATGGCAATTCCTGTAAAATTTTTAACATCTCCTGCATGTGTATAACTTTTTTCCATGTTATTTTTAAATTTGTAGCCACATTCCCTATCAGGTATAAGGGTTAAAATAAACATGTACTTTTTTTGTGTTTCCTTACTCTTTATTATTACAAGTTTTTGCGGAGCGGGAGTATATACGGTATCTGTTTTTTCGCGAGAAACAACCATTAACCGCTTATTAGTTAATATTGGCACATTTACGCTCCATATATATTCATTTTCGGAGATTACTGTTTTATCCCATTGTGGAGTATAGTCTTCGGGAAAAAATGTTCGTACAACTTTAACCTGACGACGTGTTTTAAGTGTTTCATAATCGCGGATTTTTTGCCGAAATACATCTTTCGCTTCAGTTATTGTTAATTTATCTTTATTTGTTTTATCACCGTTATCATCATAAAGATAGTTATAACATGACACAGCTGATATTAAAACAATTACTGCAAAAGATAATATTTTCAACAACTTTGACGTATTCATAAAATTACAGCGGTAAATTATCGTGTTTTTTGGGAGGATTTGTCAATTTTTTTGTTGCAAGCTGTTTTAATGCGCGAATAATACGGAAACGTGTGTTTCGCGGTTCTATAACATCATCTATATACCCGTAACGTGCTGCATTGTAAGGATTGGCAAATGCTTTACGATATTCGTCTTCTTTTTGTGCGGCAAGGGCTTTCGGGTCTTCTGCTTCTTTAACATCTTTACTGAACAAAACTTCGATTGCTCCCGATGGTCCCATAACTGCAATTTCTGCCGTAGGCCATGCATAGTTAATATCGCCGCGAAGATGTTTTGAACTCATAACGCAGTATGCTCCGCCGTATGATTTACGCAAAGTAACCGTAATTTTGGGAACTGTTGCTTCACCGTAAGCGTAAAGAAGTTTTGCGCCGTGAAGAATAACTGCTCCGTATTCCTGACCTGTGCCGGGTAAAAATCCGGGAACATCAACCAAAGTAACAAGAGGAATATTGAAAGCATCGCAGAAACGTACAAAGCGAGCTCCCTTGCGCGATGCATTAATATCAAGCACGCCGGCTAAAACTTTGGGCTGATTTGCAACAATTCCTACCGAAATACCGTTGAAACGTGCAAATCCTGTAATTATGTTGGCTGCAAAATTCTTTTGCACATCAAGAAATTCGCCATTATCTACGATTGCTCCTATAACTTCGTACATGTCGTACGGTTTGTTTGGATTGTCGGGTATTATGTCGTTAAGCGAATCTTCCAGTCGGTCGATAGCATCTTCGCATAATGTTACAGGCGTTTCTTCCATATTGTTTTGAGGAAGGAAGCTCAAAAGTTTTTTGATAAGTTCAATTCCTTCTTCTTCGCTGTCAACGGCAAAATGAGCAACTCCCGATTTTGTGGTATGTATGCTTGCTCCTCCGAGCTGTTCCTGAGTAACATCTTCGCCTGTAACTGTTTTTACTACTTTTGGTCCTGTAAGAAACATGTAACTTGTTCCTTTGGTCATAATTGTAAAGTCGGTAAGCGCAGGAGAATAAACAGCTCCGCCGGCGCAGGGTCCGAATATTCCGGATATTTGAGGAATAACGCCGGATGCTAAAATGTTGCGTTGAAATATTTCGGCATATCCTGCAAGTGCGTTTATACCTTCCTGAATGCGTGCGCCGCCGGAGTCGTTAAGTCCGATAACGGGAGCGCCCATTTTCATTGCCTGATCCATTACTTTGCAAATTTTTAATGCAAGGGTTTCGGAAAGCGAACCTCCAAAAACTGTAAAATCCTGTGCATAAACGTAAACCAGCCGTCCGCCTATTGTTCCGTAACCTGTAACAACGCCGTCTCCGAGAAAATGTTCTTTTTCGATGCCGAAATTTACGCAGCGATGTTGAACAAACATGTCAAATTCTTCAAAGCTGCTTTCGTCAAGCAACATTGCAATGCGTTCGCGTGCCGTATATTTTCCTTTTTGATGCTGCGAGTCAATGCGTTTTTGTCCGCCGCCAAGTCGTGATTTCTCGCGCAGTTCTATCAATTCTTTAACTTTTTCTAATTGATTACTCATATTTGTATTTTTCTTTTTATTATTTTATTTTTATGTGAATATACCTGTTATTCTGCGTTATTTTTTGCTTCCTGACAAAGTTCGGTAAGCACTCCGAGCGTAGATTTGGGATGTAAAAAAGCGATTTCCAGTCCTTCTGCTCCTTTACGCGGAGTTTTGTCGATAAGCTGTACGCCTTTTTCTGCAACTTCTTCAAGCGATTTTTGTACACTGTCAACAGCAAATGCAATGTGATGAATGCCTTCGCCGCGCTTTTCGATAAATTTTGCAATTGTACTTTCGGAACCTGTAGGTTCAAGTAATTCTATTTTTGTTTGTCCTGCTTTGAAAAATGCCGTTTTTACTTTTTGGTCGGCTACTTCTTCGATAGCGTAGCATTTAAGACCTAAAATTTGTTCATAATAAGGAATTGACTGTTCTAATGATTTAACAGCAATTCCAAGATGTTCGATGTGTGAAATATTCATTTTATTTTGATTTTTAATTAAAATTACAAAAGAAATATTTTGCAAAGATAGATATTTAATACTATATTCACCAAAATATTTTGTGTAAAATTTTTAATTTAATCAAAATTTATTATGATTGTTCTATAAAAGTCGAAAAGTTAAAATATATATCCGACATGTAATTTCTCGTAAATTAATTTATTGATATGTTTTCTAAAAGTATTTTGTACAGGCTGATGTCTGCCGGCAAATTTTACGGTTAAACAGAATTTTTTCAAAATAAATTTCAAAAGTCAGTACAGTCTGTCTGTTTTTTTTTGATTTCGGCTATTTGCAGATTTGCGGTGTTTCTTTCCCAAAATACTCCGCCGGAATATCCCTGTATGTCAGGTTCTTTGTCGGCTAACTGCAATCGTTTTTCCGTCCAGCAACAATATTCCTTATTCATTTCTATGCCGACATATTGTCTGTTCAGTTTTTTTGCAACTACCGAAGTTGTTCCCGAACCTGCAAAAGGGTCAAAAACAATTCCGTTTTCGGGGCAGCTTGCCAAAATCAGCTTGGCAATTAATTTTTCGGGTTTTTGCGTGGGATGGTCTGTATTTTCAGACATCGACCAGTATGGAATACTAATATCATCCCAAAAGTTGGATGGATATGTAAGTCTGAAATTTCCTTTCTCTGTTTTTTCCCAGTCTTTTGGTTTTCCATTTTGGCGGTATGTAGCAATAACTTTTCTTTTTTGTTTTACCGACTCAACATCAAAATAATAATCTTTTGGATCTTTTATTCCAAACCAAATATCTTCCATTGCGTTTTTCCAGTTGCGCAAAGCGCCTCTTCCTTTTTCTCTTTGCCATGTAATTCTGTTGATTACCGTCATATTTTCTTCCATTATTTGTTGCAGCGCCGATGTACATTTCCAGTCTCCGCATAAATATAACGACCCGTTTGGTTTAAGTAATGATACTGTTTGAGGAAACCATAAACGCAGATAATCAAGATATTGATTTTTTGAAGATGATTTAAACTTAAAACCGTTAAATTCCTTATTTAAATTATATGGCGGATCGATAATGACAAGGTCTGCAAACTGTTTTGGCAGGCGATTAATAATATCGAACAAATCGTTATTAATGGTTTTATTGAGAATATCTTCGATTTTAATATTATTAATTTCTTTCAGATTATATATTTTTTGAGAAAAATAGATATATTCATCAGGAGTTAAAGTAATTGTTTTATTTCGTTTTGCTCTTTTCTTTGTCATTTTCTTTGATTTTTATTAAAGCTGACCATGCATCCGATGATTTTAGGACAATAAATTATTTTTCGATTTTTACAAGCCGTTTTCCGTTTTCCGTTTCTTCTATTTTTACCTTAACGGCATCATCGGGCAAGAGTTGTTCAATTTTTTCAGGCCATTCGATAAGGCACAGACTGTTGCCGTAAAAATATTCTTCGTAGCCCAAATCGTAAGCTTCATCAATTTTATTTATTCGATAAAAATCAAAATGAAAAACAGGTTTGCCATCTGCACGGCGATATTCGTTGACAAGCGCAAATGTCGGACTGTTAACAGTATCACTAACGTTAAGCTGCCTGCATATTTCTTTTATGATTGTGGTTTTGCCGGCGCCCATTTTTCCATAAAACGCAATAATGCGTTTATTGCCTGTTTCGGCAAGTAAAACCTTAACTGCATCGCCGAGTTTGCTTAAATCGGGTATCTCTATTGAAAGCATTTTTATTTTATATAAACTGTTTATATTTGATAAAGATTAATTATTAATAATTTAATTTCAATTGCCGATTGGCATTTTTTATATATTTATTGTGATTGTTTATAAATTACAAAATAATGAACAAAACAAATTATCCAACCAGCCTGACTGAAAAACAGTACGAAGTTATAAAAAAAATCATAATCAAAAAACGCAGGAACAAAAAATATTCGTTTCGGTGATTTTACAGATATATTTAACAGTAAGTCGATTAACTTGCAGTTTGATAAACCGTAACAGGCGCATGACAAAAAGGTATATACGTTTTATATGAAAGGTATATACCTTTTGAGTGAAATGTATATACCTTTTTCTCTAAATGTATATACGATTTGGAAAGATCCGGAAATATTCTAATAATTGCCGAATGTTTTCCCTGAAATAGCTGAAATAAAAACCTGCAGGGAACCCGTTGTGCATTTAGAAAAAAATATAAAAAAGATTGTTCATTTGACAAAAAAGTCATATATTTGCTTAATTTTAAGATAATTAAAATAAATATAAGATAGTGATTTAAAAAGTATGCTGTTGTAAATGACTGGCAATCAGGGAAAGAAAATGTATTTTTGTATATGAAAATAAAAATCACCCTTCACTGTCCCGATTGCCAAAGTACAAAAATAAAGAAAAATGGCAAGAAATCATACGGAAAGCAAAATTATTTTTGTAAAGCGTGTGGACGACAATTTATTGGTGACCATGCTTTACACTACAAAGGATGTCATTCCGGTCTGATACAAAAGATATTATTGATGCTTGTTCGCGGTATAGGGATCAGGGATATATCTGAGATTGAGGAAATTAGCATCAAAAAAGGATTGTCGGTATTAGTCAATTCCCGGCATTTAATCCAACCCAAACAGCGCTATTATGATTGTTTGGAAGTAGATGAGTTTTGGACATATGTGGGGAAAAAGAGCCACAAGGTATGGCTCATCTATGCTTATCATAGGGAAAGTGGTGAGATTGTGGCATTTGTTTGGGGAAAACGGGACTTGAAAACGGCAATGAAATTAAAGAAAAAGCTCTCGGATAT
>JAISOH010000180.1 GCA_031275825.1 Prevotellaceae bacterium
TACAAGAATTATATCTAAAATCACAGCTTTAACGATGATCCAATACCTCAATTTATTTGTCTTTAACCGTCCCTTAAATATTATCAAATGCAATATTTCCTAAATGCACAACAGGTTACCAGCATACTTTTTAAATCACCACCCAAAAACAGTCTAAACAGTTTAAACAGTTTAAATTCAATTAAAATCATAATTAAATATCTGTTAATCGGTATATTATGTGGAATTTATTTTGTAATTTTATGATTATTAATAACATAAATTGCAAAACGATTAACACAACAAATGCTTTTGAAAGAACATTTTTATAATTATAAATTTCAGACCTTTGACTGATATGACAAATAAGGCAGAGATTTAAACTGTTTTCAAAAACTTGATGAATATTACTGAAAATTAAATCTTTACAAAACAAATTCATTAATGTTAAATAATTAATTACACTGCTATTAAAAAACTTTTTAATAAATAATAATTGGTAATTAGAAAAAAAAAACTACCTTTGCAGCCCCTAAAAAGGGAATAAAAAATAGGTATTAACTGAAATAGAATGGACACACTAAGTTACAAAACAGTTTCGGCAAACAAAGCGACAGTACAAAAAGAATGGGTTTTGATTGACGCAACAGATGTAGTTTTAGGTCGTCTTGCATCTCGCGCAGCGCTTATACTTCGCGGCAAGACAAAACCTAATTATACCCCTCACGTAGATTGCGGCGATAATGTTATAATTATTAATGCGGAAAAAGTGAGACTTACAGGTAAAAAATTGACGGACAAAGTTTATGTTCGTCATACAGGTTATCCCGGCGGGCAAAGGTTTGCAACCCCAAGCGAATTATTAAAACGCAAACCTCTCGCAGTAATAGAAGAAGCAATCAGGGGAATGCTTCCGAAAAACAGACTTGGCGCAAAACTGTTTCGCAATTTGCATGCATATGCAGGCAGTGAACATCAACAGGAAGCGCAAAAGCCTAAACAAATTAATATAAACGAACTTTTATAATTAAGAATGGAAGTAATTAATGCACTTGGAAGAAGAAAAACTGCCATAGCACGCATTTACATAAGCGCAGGCAAAGGAAACATTACTATCAACGGTCGCGAATTGGAAAACTATTTTCCATCTGATTTGTTGCAGTACGTAGTAACACAGCCGCTTGTATTGACAGAAAATGTCGGTAAATACGATATTAAAGTTAATCTTATAGGCGGCGGCACAAAAGGTCAGGCAGAAGCATTACGCCTTGCTGTTGCACG
The DNA here is from genome assembly GCA_031275825.1 of Prevotellaceae bacterium. Taxonomy (GTDB): domain Bacteria; phylum Bacteroidota; class Bacteroidia; order Bacteroidales; family UBA932; genus JAIRKV01. Next base: position 1,261 of record JAISOH010000180.1, read on the forward strand.
CGGACTTTGCAAAATAGATGCAGAAGCCAATCGTAGAGTGTTGAAAGAACACGGTTTGCTTACCCGCGACTCGCGTGTTGTAGAACGTAAAAAACCGGGACGCCCCGGAGCTCGCAAAAGATTCCAATTCAGCAAACGTTAAGAATCTGATTGAGTTTTTGAATATTAAAATTAAAAATTAATATTGAAATACAAAAAACTATGGCAATGTACAACAGCGGTTTAATTGACAATAAAATAAGGGAAGCAAAGCAAAAACTTCCCGACGGAAAACAATGCTGCTGTTGCGAAAAATCGTTTCGACCGGATAAAGTTCGCTACGAAAACGATTGATGAAATGAGTAAACAAAATGTTTAATAAAAGGTTTTAAACCAAAAAAAAAAATTAAAAAATGTCAAGAACAAATTTTCAAGAATTACTTGATGCAGGTTGTCATTTCGGACACCTGAAAAGAAAATGGAACCCTAAAATGGCTCCGTACATATTTATGGAAAAAAACGGTATCCATATTATCGACTTGCACAAAACAGCGGTAAAAATAGACGAAACGGCTCACGTACTTAAACAGATAGCACGTTCGGGACGCAAAATTTTATTTGTCGCAACAAAAAAACAGGCAAAGGACATTGTATCGGAAAAGGTACAGGCAATAGGAATGCCGTATGTTACAGAACGCTGGGCAGGCGGAATGTTAACTAACTTCCCGACAATTCGCAAAGCAATAAAAAAAATGAACGTTATTGATAGAATGAGCACAGATGGAACATTCGCTACATTATCAAAACGTGAACGGTTACAAGTTACTCGCCAGCGCGCCAAACTGGAAAAAAACTTAGGTTCGATAGCCGATATGGCAAGACTTCCGGCTGCCGTTTTTGTAGTTGATATACAGAAAGAAGCAAATGCAGTGAAAGAAGCAAACAGACTGAATATTCCAGTATTTGCAATGGTTGATACCTGCTGCGATCCTTCGCCTATAGATTATGTGATTCCCGCAAACGACGATGCAGCAAAATCAATATCACTGATAATAGATATTGTTTGCAGGGCAATAAATGAAGGAAGTGAAGAACGCAAAGCAGAACGCGAAAAAGAAGAAACCGAAGCTACAGCAAAAAAAGAAACAAACAGCAGCGAAGCAAAAGAATTTTCGGGAAAAAAAATACGCGCCCGCAAAAATAAAAAAGATTGATAACAAAACTAAGGTTTTAAAATTATAAAAATATGGAAATTAAAGCAACAGATGTAGCCAAATTAAGAAAAATGACAGGAGCGGGAATGATGGACTGCAAAAATGCGCTTGTCGAAGCAAATGGCGACTACGATAGAGCACAGGAAATAATAAGAGAAAAAGGTAAACTTGTAGCCGCAAAACGCGCTGACAGAGAAACTACCGAAGGAAGAGTAATAGCAAAAATAACAGCCGACAATCGCACAGGCATTATTGTTGGTATAGGCTGCGAAACAGATTTTGTTTCAAAAAATCAGGAATTTCAGAATATGGCAAATTCAATAGCCGAAGTTGCAATAAACAAACTTCCATCAGATGCCGAAGAATTGAAAACATTAACCGCAGGCGATGAAACCATTGACAGCATTATTACTCAACAAACAGGAAAAACAGGCGAAAAACATCAACTTTGTTACTATTCGCAAATAAAAGGCGAATACGTTTCAGGATATATTCATATGACCGGAAAATTAGCTTCGATAGTTGCATTCAACAAAGTTTTTGATGCCGAAACAGCAAAAGAAATTGCAATGCAAGTTGCAGCAATGAATCCTGTTTCGGTTTCGGAACACGATTGCCCTGCCCAAATAAAAGAACGAGAATTGAAAATAGGACGCGAAAAAGCTATATTGGAAGGTAAACCTGAAAATATTGTCGAACGTATTGCAGAAGGAAATTTAAATAAATTTTACAAAGAATCTACACTGCTGAATCAGGCATTTATTAAAGAAGCAAAACAATCGGTAGCCGATTATATCAAATCGGTTGATGCTGAAGTAAAAGTACTTGGATTTATACGTTTTTCGTTAAGCGATTAATTTTATTCATTTTTAAATAAAAAGAGCGTTCGTTTTCTGAACGCTCTTTTATTATTTACAATTTAATTATCACATTTCATTTATATTTGATTAACAAATACTTATAATGTCGTCGACATTGTGCATTTATAAAATTAGAAAAAACACTGCGTCTAACGAAAATATTTAATAATTAATTACTCGCTATTTAACAACACACAATCTGTTTATTAGCAATAAATTATAAATAAAAATACATGGGTTTATGTAATACTGGTTTAAATACTGCAATAGCAGAATATTACAAGTTTATAAATAAAACTTTTCTTTTGCAAAGTCGTCCGCAAGTACAGTAACTGCACAAGGCAATCACCTGTCCGCCTCTTTGTTAGCATATTTCAAATTGAAGTT
>JAISOH010000034.1 GCA_031275825.1 Prevotellaceae bacterium
GGGATAAATAGTCGTTATTTAAATTCAACATTTTGACATAAAGTTTAACAGATATCTTCAGAAACTGTTTAAATTTCATGTAGCAATTATTTTATTGAGTATAATTTTGATAAAGGCGAGTTGTATCATGGCAACGCTTTAATCTGTTTTATATTCAATGTCTTTAGCCATGCGTCTGAAATTTTGTTGATTTATCGCTACGCAATGTAATTTCCATATCCCAACCAAATTTTTTCTTCACATTTTCAGCAAGTTCTCCTCGACAGCCTCCATCTGCATATATTTTTTTCATTCTCTCAAAACGATATTTCTGATTCAATTATCTCAAATGCCTCTTTGCTATCATGCTTATTTGCTGCATGAACCACTATTGACAGGGGCAATCGTTATTATGTGGCGCTTGCGTCCTTTTACTTTTTTGTTTCCATCAAAACCGATATTTTCTCCTCCAACACTTGTCGTTTTTATGCTCTAACTGTCTATTATTCCTGCGCACAGAGACTTTAATTTTCCTTGATACTTCCGTAATTTGTTACGCAATATTTCGTTTATTTCTTCCAACGTACCGTCTTTTTCCATTTACCGTAATAATAATAACTAACTGCCATTTTGGAAAATCATTGGGTAAAAGCCGTCATTGACAGCATGTTTTTACAGGATAAAACATGGCATTAATAATTTCTTTCAATGAATGTTTTCGTCTTCTGATTTTTGTTTCCAAAAAGTTTTTTATAACTTTTCCATACTGTTTTTCAGTCAGGTTGGTTGAATAATTTGTCTTGTCCATTGCTTTGTGGGTTATATTACTAATAATCACAAATATACAAAATAAATATCAATTAGCCAATTGAAATTCAATTAATTATATTATTTTTTGTTAAATTTAAACAGTTTCTATATATAATTTATGCAAATTAATTTGTGTTATTATTACAAAATAAGAAAGAGGCAAAAAGCCTCTTTCTTAATCAAATTTTCAAATGTATAATTATTCTTCATAATACACATATCCTATGTCTTCAAGGAATCCGCTTACACGATAGCCTACTATACGAAATTCTTCAAAACCACCATTTCCATCTTCAAATCCAATGTAAAACGATATTTTATCTGCTACCCAGCCAGAAGGCAAAGTAACTGCCTTAGGAGTTACTGTTCCATTTCTTATAACAATTTGTTCATCGTATGAAAGGTTTTTAACAGAATTAATACTACCGAATGAAGGGTTCCACGGTTCCGCAGGAACAACAACTGTAAAATTCCAGAAAGTACTGGCATCTGTGAGCAGTATTGCATTGGTTGAATTATCATTAGTATTTGATGTTCTAAGTGTCCAAATTTCATCAGTTCCATAATGTTCAACAAAAAACTCAGGAGTTGTTACAACCCATTCTCCCGCTAATATTTGTACATGTAAATCGGGAGCATAATTATCATCTTCGCACGATAATGTCAACAATGCGAAACATATCGAAAATAGAACTATTAATTTTTTATTCATAATTTTTTCCTTTTGTTATTAAATTATTCATTATTGTTTTACCCAAACTGACGACCAAGAAACTCCTGCGTTAGTACCGGATGTAAATACCAGATTAAAAGTAAGTTCTTTTTCATTTGTATCATAAGTTACTGTTCCATCAAAGGGACCATAATTAGAATTTCCGGGAATAACTTTTAATGATGAACCAAAATCCACAAATTCTACAGGTATAGCTGCCGCTTGCCACCATGAATCTGAAAATCGGTACCAACCCATAGCACCTGCCGGTTTTGAAACTGTCCTAATTCTTGAGGAATTAGTCTTAAGAACATAAGTGCCAAAATAATCTTCGGTTAGTTTTTCATTTGTTATTAACACCTTTCTTTCGGCAGAAACAGAAAACAAACCGCTTTCATCAAATGCCGTATAAGTCAATATGTACAACCCGGGGGTTGTTATATCAACACTGCCGGATGATATAACGGGAACTTCTATATCACCAGAAAAAGCCTGCACGCCGGGATCAACAAACGAACCCGTAGGACGTACAGTATCTGTAATAAAATTACCTCCTTCAAGATTAAAAACGGGATAAGTAACTACTTTTGATACACCCTCGGAATCTTTGCTGCAAGAGATGAAAACTGTTGCTGCAAAAAATGTTAATGTTACTATTTTTATTATATTTTTCATATCTTAATTTTTTATATAATTAATTAAATTTATTTTTTATCCCACCATACTTTTTCTCTAATATCTTTTACTTCCGGACAATTCGGATTTGTCGAGATTGAAGATTGAGAAAAAGGCAGTCGTTTTGGGAAAGTACCTGTAAAAACAGAGTTTACTGATGGTATCAATATATCAGGATAACCTGTACGGTTAAATTCGAAGAAAGATTCTATCGGATTGGAAATAGCACAGTCCACCCATTTTTGAGTAATTATAGCTTTTTGTTTTTCTTCAAAGTCACCCGTAGATGGATATTCATACACACCACCTGCTGCAATATAAGCAGATCCGTCCAATCCAAATTTGGCAAACGAAGCCAATACTCCTGCATCATAATTATCTTTTCCGCTTTGTCCTGCCCATTCTTTAGCTTCTGCTTGTAAAAATTGACTTTCGGCAACCGACAGAAATACAACAGGATCGGTTGCTGCAAATAGTCCTTCTGACAAACCGTCGGCAGGAACTACCGAAGTGGAAGGTCTGTCGCCATAATCAAGTCCAACATAAGTGGTTGTATTACGAGCATACTTGTAAATATAGCCAAGTCTCATATCATTGTTTGATTGCATAAAATTCAGGAATGTATTGCAACCTCTAATGTTTGCGTTACCTAATCCATTTGAAGAAACTTCACTTCCGTACAAAGGATTATATTTGCCTGATTCATTAGAAAAACCTCCAATTTTTGCATCTACCGTAAGAAAGTTATTTTCAGTCAGCAAATCTTTTACATCGTCCAATACGGCAGGATTTGCATATCGTTGACGAATATACATTCTTAATTTCAATGTATTTGCAAATTGTTTCCATTTATTTACATCGCCTTGGAATATTTTATCATAAGTGCCTGCTTCACCTTCATTGTTTGAAGAACCGGTAAGATCTTTATCGGCTGCTGCATTTATAAGGTTGATAAGTTCGTTGTAAATATCTTGTCCCTTTTCATACTTTGGATGTACAAGTCCGTTCAAACCTTGCACTGCTTCAGAAAAAGGCACTTCATCGTGCAAATCAACTAAAACTTGATATGTATAAGCTTCCATTACAGTTGACATAAAATAGTACTTCCAATTTTCTACTGCCTCAGCCTTTGATTTTACCAATTCATAATTTTTAATGGCATCAATATATAATCGATCAAATGAGGAACTAAAAAGACCTGGTGTAATATTGTTACATATCCATTGCCAATACTGCTGAGCTACATGAGATTGGGTAAAATGCTCAGACCATAAACTTCCCAATATGGCATACTGACCTCCCGTAACAGCTGCCGTTCCTAATACTGCACGGGGATGTATCATATAATAGGGAGCATCAACCGGTTGATCAGGATTGTTATTGACATCAAAAAAATCGTCGCATGACTGTATACTTAATGTCAAAAATACAGATAATATAATTGCTATTTTTTTCATCTTTATTATTTTTTATGTTTTTACATTTTGAGTTTAATACTGAAACCAAATTTTCTTACTGAAGGAGATGTTGAAAATTCGCCGTATTCAGATAAAATATTTGTACCAAATGAGCTTACTTGGGGATCTATAAATGTGTTAGTATCAGGAGTCCATAAAAGCAAATTACTGCCTATTAAGCTAACATCAATTCCTTTTACGAATTTATTATTAAACCATTTTGCAGGTAAAGTATAACCAATAACTACTTCACGTAACGCAATCATTGTTTTACTAAGCAACATCGATTTGTCCATCTCAAAGCCACCCTGATCCCAAAAAGTGCCAATATCGCTAACTGCTATAGGTGTATTATTTGTTTCGTATGTATATGTTCCATCTGCGTTGGCATATTTTTTAACAGAATTAGGTACAATAAACGGATTTCTGTCATTGTAAGTAGTATGAGGAGCATGACCAACAAAGTAATTAATACTTGCCGTTCTTGAAAATATCTGCCCTCCTTTGCGAATATCCAAGGAAAAACCGAAATAAATTCCCTTGTACGAAAGATTGCTTGAGAAACCCATTTGATAATCGCCTTGCGATTCTCCAATAATTTCCTGTGCGGCTGCAATAATAGGAATACCTTTATCATTTACTACTATCTGACCATCAGGGGATTTTTCTGCCACATTGCCTACATAATATCCCATAGCCATTCCTTCTTTTGCTCTAAACGATATACCATTCGTTATGTTGTAAAAACCTACTTCTGTCAAACCTTCTGGTAATTCAATAACCAGGTTTCTGTTTCTGGTAAAAGTATAACTCATGCTCCAATTCCAGTTATCCGTACGAATAGGATTGGCTGTGATCATAACTTCCCATCCTTTATTTTGTACATTACCCAAATTTGTATTCATATAATAAAAACCTATTGAAGGATCCGTATCAATACTAACGATTTGATTTTTAGTATTACGCTTATACCACGATATGTCAAATCCCAATCGGTTGTCAAAGAAACGTATATCACCGCCAATTTCTATTTCATAAGTTAATTCGGGTTTCAGTGAAGGGTTTCCCATAGTAGTAACTAAACTGTATCCTCTAATACCATCAAAGGGAAAGGTTATCGACCCGAAAGGATAAGTAATTGCCCCGCCTGTATAATTAGTTGAAAGGTCATAAATATCAGGGTCGTTACCTGTTACACCATAGCTGGCACGTATTTTACCATAAGATATAATTTTTTTGATGGCAGGAAATGCATCCGAAAACAGGAAACTGATACCTGTCGCCGGATAAAAGAAAGAATTTGCATCTTTAGGCAAAGTTGAACTCCAGTCATTTCTTGCAGAAACAGTAAGGTATAAGAAATTTTTATATGCTAAATCTATCTGTCCAAAAACACCAATCAATCTTTTTCTTGTATATGTACTTGCTACCTGAGCAATATTTGGCGAATTTGTGATATGATACCAATCTGGCAAATCCAATCCTCCTACTTGGTGTGCCTGACTTTTTCCTGCCTGCATCATAATATTATAACCTAAAATTCCATTCAAACTGAAATTGTCATTTAATTTTGGTTTAAATGATATTATCAAATCGCCGTTAAGTTCGCTACGGCGCCCTTGTGCTTCATATACCAAACCTTCACCGTCAGCATTACCTTCATTAGGCGATCCCGTAGATGCATGAAAAATAGGTTTCCATTCTTTCCTATAGTAAGAACTGTAGTCTTCGCCAACTCGTGCTGTAATATTTAACCACGAAAGAACATCCATTCCTATTTGAACATTACCGAATAAATGGTCTTCAACTAAATTATTTCCGAAATTATCTATTACATAATAAGGGTTGATAACTCCATAAGGTGTAAAATAGTTGTCTATATTGTTAAACTTATATTTATAATCCTTTAAGTCAACTATACTTATGTCTCTCGGAATCTGCATTATGTCATTATAAATTGAACTCTCACCTTGACCAGAAACAAATGTACTGACACTTTTATTTGAATAACTTACAGATGCTGAAGTTTGGAAATATTTTCCTTTGGTAGAGCCTTTAAGAGTAAAACTGTTTCGCTGGTATGTATCTTTATTACCGGGCATTATACCATTATCATATGCGTTAGAATACGACGCATAGTAAGTGGTGTTGGTAGTTCCACCATACAAACTGATAGCATTGTTAAAAGTGTAACCTGTATCAAAAAAATCTCTCACATTCGTTTCAAGTGCCGAAAAAGGTTTGTATTGTTGCTGTCCATCAACAATATTTCCCCATGTTCTTGGCTTGCCATCTAGTTTAGGACCCCAACTGCCATTTTCTATAAAAGTGTATTCTCCATTCCAGCCCTGTCCAAATTCATTTTGCATTTCAGGTAATTTTCCGGCACGCGAAAATGTCGTATTACTTACAAAATCAACAGAAAGAGATTCTTTTGCTGTTCCTGCTTTTGTTGTAACAAGAATAACACCATTTGCAGCACGGGAACCATAAAGAGCCGAAGCGGCTGCTCCTTTTAGAACAGATATGTTTTCAATATCATTAGGATTAATGTCATTGAACCTGTTTCCATAGTCAGTTCCATCAGACAATGCGACAGTTCCAACAGAACCATTACTCACAGGGATACCATCTACCACATATAAAGGATCATTACTTCCTGTAATTGAAGAATACCCTCTGAGAACAACGCGAGTAGAAGCTCCCGGCGCACCCGAAGAACTTGAAATATTTACACCTGCAATTTTACCCTGTAAGGCATTCATTGCACTAAGTGATGCTGCTTTTGTGAGTTCTTCATTTCCAATCTGAGTTACTGAATATGATGTGCTTTTTTCAGATCGCTTAATACCTAAAGCAGTTACCACAGAAGTCTCCAGTGTGGTAGCATCACTTTCTAATGTTATATTAATAATAGAACGTGAGCCGATAGCAACCTCCTGTGTTGCATAGCCTATGTAGCTAAACACAAGAGTCGATCCTCCTGACGGCACATTTAATGTATAACTACCGTCAGCATCAGTAAGCGCCCCTGCTGTGGGCACTTCTTTTACGGAAATACTTACGACATCGAGAGGTTTGCCCTCGACATCAATAACTTTTCCTGTAATTCTGGTTTGCGCCTGCGCAAAACCAACGCTCGCAATTACGAGCAGCATTTGTAAAATGATTTTCTTCATGCGAATTTAATTTTAATTGATTTCTTTTTATTCTCTTCTATAATTTCCATATTTTATGTTTTCTTTTTGCAAATATAGTAAGTTTAACATAAGTTTGCAACACCTTGAAAAAAAAATATGAAAATAATTTTGTATATTGTTCATTATAAGTATATTAAAAAATCACATTATTTTAAATTTTTTATCTCGAACTGTTAAAATTGCAATTTTTGACTTATTTTTACAACTATAAACAGTTATATCAAAAAAACAGTATTTTTATTGTGTTTTTTTGTAATCATAAAAATATTTTTGTTTTTACCGTAAATAAGAAACAATATATAATTTTAACAGTATAACGTTGTTTGTTACAATTAATTAATATAAAAAACCATACCTGCGCATTTGATGTATTATTATTAAAAGAAATAAGTTTTCCGTATTTAAAAAATACAGTAAATCCAATATTTACAAGGAGTTTGGCATTGGACAGTTTAATGAATTTTTCACGTAAAATATTTAAGTAAAAAATAAATAAGCGTATTTAATTACAAATTACAACAGAAAATAATATTTTTTTGATTTTTTAATTTGTAATATATCGCAAAACACGCGAGTAGCAAGGGATACGTAAATATATTGCTTATATATAAATTGTAAGTTAGCGTAACTCTAACATGAAAAGTTTATAAAATTAAAGCGGAATCTGTATTTTTGTAAAAAAAACATTAAATGAATCGAACTACAATTTGTGCAATATCAACTGCTGCCGGCACCGGAGGCATTGCTGTAATAAGGGTTTCAGGCGACAGTGCAATAGCAAATGCAAGTAAAATTTTCTTCTCCTGCGGTAAAAACAAAAATTTATTTGATGCAATATCAAATACGGTTATTTTCGGCAAAATAAAAAACGGCAAAAATGAAATTATTGATGAAGTACTTGTCAGTGTTTTTCGAGCGCCACACTCATATACAGGCGAAGATACCGTGGAAATTTCGTGTCACGGTTCTGCGTATATTCAACAGCAAATTTTGAAATTACTTGTCAAAAACGGTTGCTCGCTTGCTAAAGCGGGAGAATTTACTCAACGAGCATTTTTAAATGGTAAAATGGATTTGAGCCAAGCCGAAGCAGTTGCCGATTTAATAAGTTCCGAATCTCAAGCGGCTCATAGAATTGCAATGAATCAGATGCGTGGAAAATTTTTGAATGAACTGCAAAATATCCGTCAAAAGTTAGTGGAATTTGCTTCGCTCATCGAACTTGAACTCGATTTTAATGAAGAAGATGTTGAATTTGCCGACAGAAACGAACTTGGAAAACTTGCCATTAGCATCGAAGAATATATTTCAAAACTGTGCAAATCGTTTGATGCGGGAAATGTTATTAAAAACGGGATTCCCGTTGCAATTGTCGGCGAAACTAATGTTGGTAAATCTACCCTGCTCAATGTTCTTCTCAACGAAGAACGCGCTATAGTCAGCGAAATTCACGGAACAACACGCGATACAATAGAAGATACAACAAACATTGGCGGCGTAATATTTCGATTTATTGATACTGCCGGAATACGCAACACAAAAGACAAAATAGAAAATATGGGAATAGAACGGACATATAATAAAATAAAGCAAGCCTCTATTGTGCTTTGGATTGTTGATGCATCGCAAACAGTTGAAAATGCCGAAAAAATGCTGCCGGAAATGATGGAACTCTGTAAAAACAAAAAACTTATTATCGTGTACAACAAAATTGATATAAGCAAACAAAATGCAAATATCAACATTACAAACAATGATAAAATAAGACAGGCAAATATTTCGGCTAAAGAAAAATTAAATATAGAATTGCTCCAAAATATTTTGCTTGAAACCGCACAAATACCCGAAACAGGTTATAACGATGTGATTGTAACAAATATACGGCATTTGGAAGCCTTGCAAAATGCACATTCGGCAATAGCCAGAGTACAAAACGGACTGAAACAAAATATTCCTCACGATTTGCTTGCGCAGGATATTCGCGATTGCATTTTTCATATAGGAACAATCACAGGAAGCATCACAACCGAAGAAATTTTGGGAAATATATTTTCAAAATTTTGCATAGGTAAATAATTGTTAATAATTAGTTTGCCGTGTTATTTTTGCCTCGCGTTTGTAGCATGTTAAGAAAAATCACTACATTTGTAGTGATTAACTCATAATGTTGATTTATAAAGTTAAATACAGGATACACAACAAAGGAAAAGCAGGCAAATTAAAAAGAATTTCAAAAATTCCGAGAACAGCATCATGAAAACCGTTTATATTACAAAAAATATTTCAGATAACGTAAAGGATTCATTTACAAAGGAAAAGAAAAAGAAATAGTCATGCAAAATAAAATTAACCAATACATTGCCGAACTTAACCGGATATACAAATCAGGCAATGCTACCGAACACACCTACCGTCCGGCGCTGAAAAGTTTGCTGGAAAACATCATTGCCGGTTTGACCGTCACCAACGAGCCCAAACGCATTGCCTGCGGCGCTCCCGATTATATTGTTACGCGCGATGAAATTCCTGTCGGATACATTGAAGCAAAAGATATTCCTGTTAATTTGAACGACAGGGGTCTGAAAGAGCAGTTTGACAGGTACAGACATACGCTCGACAATCTTGTCATCACCAATTACCTGATCTTTCGCTGGTACGCGAAAGGCGAGCCGGTAGAAGAAATCGCGATTGGACGGGAAGCTGACGGTAAAATCATTCCCCTGAATGAAAATTTCGACAAGTTCGCAGAAATCATCAAACAGTTTACCCTTTACCACACCGAAGGCATAAAAACTTCCGCCGAGCTGTCGAAACAGATGGCGGCAAAAGCGCGGCTGTTAGCCGGAATCATCGAAGAAGCGCTGAACAGAGATATTGAAAATAAGGAAGAGACGGAGCTGAACAATCAATACGAAGGCTTCAAAAGTATTCTGATTGATACCATTTCCACGAAAGATTTTGCCGATTTGTACGCCCAAACCATTGCTTACGGAATGTTT
>JAISOH010000049.1 GCA_031275825.1 Prevotellaceae bacterium
TTTGGCAAAATTCAGGCGAAAAACAAAATGTTATTCTAAAAGCGAAGATATGATAAACTATACGTTAAGATTGTTTATGGATAAAAGAAATAAGTTAGTATATATGCAAATTTACTAATACCATAAATTTAAATGATTGTTTGTAAATGACTATTTAAATGAGTTGGTTATTTATTATAAAATGTTTAATTAAATCTCATGGTAAAATACAATATGCTTGTTATCAATTTATTGTAATATTTACAGGCAATTATATAGACATTCATTGTAAATTAAGCAATTTACAAATAAAAGGTTTTTATCATATACTTATCAAAAAATAATGTAAATTTGTACAAAAATAAAATATAAAAACAATAATGAGCGGAACACACGATTTCAAAAAAGTTGCTTTCAAAGACACTTCGTTTGCCGATTTAATGAACAAACGGATTTTCAATGTATTGCTTATTGCATCCAAATATGATGCTTTCATGCTCGAAGATGATGGTCGTGTTGACGAACAGATTTTTAACGAATATACGGCGTTGAGTTTGCGTTATCCGCCGCGATTTACCGAAGTTTCGACCGAAGCAGATGCTTTGAAAGAACTTTCGGAACGTACTTTTGAACTTATAATTTTCATGCCCAATCTGGTTGATTCGGATATTTTCAGCACGGCAAAATATATAAAACAGCAACATCCTTCTATTCCTATCGTTGTTCTTACTCCATTTTCAAAGGAAGTCTCGAAACGAGTAGCAAACGAAGACTTGACGGCTATTGATTATATATTCAGCTGGCTCGGAAATGCAGAATTACTGCTTGCCATAATAAAACTTATAGAAGATAAAATGAACGCTCCCGATGATACGGCAAGCGTTGGAGTGCAGATCATTTTGCTTGTCGAAGATTCAATTCGATTTTATTCGTCGGCGCTGTCGCATTTATATAAATTTGTACTTGAGCAAAGTAAACAGTTTGCAAAAGAAGCGCTGAACGCACATCAACAAACCTTGCGCATGCGCGGTCGTCCGAAGATTTTGCTTGCGCGCACATACGAAGAAGCCGTGCAGATATATAACGAATACAGCAACAATATTCTCGGAATAATTTCGGATATGAGTTTTTCAAATAATGGGAAAAAAGACCCTGTTGCCGGTTACAGATTTGGAAAATACGTGCGCAAAAAAAGCGGAATGACAACGCCGATTATAATAGAATCGTCCGAAAACATAAACATAAAATATGCAGATGAATTAAACGCTTCGTTTATTGATAAAAATTCCAAAAGTTATCCCCAGGACTTGAAAAAAAACGTAATGGATAAATTAGGATTCGGCGATTTTGTGATAATAAATCCCGAAACCAAACAGGAAATAATGCATATAAAGGATTTGAAAGATTTGCAAAATAAAATATTTCTGATACCCGATGATTCATTAAAATATCATTTGTCGCAAAACCATTTTTCGCGATTTTTCTATTCACGCGCAATGTTTCCTCCGGCAGAACTGCTGCGTCCTCTGGATGTGAACGAATATAAGGATATGAGCGAAGCCCGCCAGTTTATTTTTGATGTTATAGTTCGTTACCGGCTTATGAAAAATTCGGGAATAGTTGCAATTTATCAGCGCGAAAGATTTGACGAATACAGCAATTTTGCCCGTATCGGCGATGGTTCGCTGGGTGGCAAAGGTCGAGGACTGGCTTTTATTGGCGCAATGATTAAACGCTATCCCGAACTGTACAGGGAAAATTTTTCGGTAAATATTCCTAAAACAGTTGTGTTGTGTACTGACATTTTCGACGAATTTATGGAAACAAACAGCCTGTATAACATTGCACTCAGCGATATTTCGGATGAAATTATATTCAAAAGTTTTATCGAAGCAAAATTACCCGAACGACTGTTTGAAGACATAATGGCTTTTCTAAATGTTATAAAGCGTCCTGTAGCAGTTCGCTCATCAAGTCTTTTGGAAGATGCGTATTACCAGCCGTTTGCCGGAGTATATTCAACTTATATGCTGCCAAATATTGATGACAAAAACAATATGCTGCGCATTATAGGAGATGCAATAAAAGGCGTTTATGCTTCGGTATTTTTCAAAGAAAGCAAAACATACATGACAGCAACGAGCAACATTATTGATCAGGAAAAAATGGCAATAGTACTTCAGGAAGTCGTAGGAGTAAAGTTTGACAAACGCCTGTATCCGCTGATAAGCGGCGTTGCACGTTCTCTTAATTTTTATCCCATAAATAACGAAAAGCCGGAAGAAGGAATAGTAAACATTGCACTGGGTCTTGGAAAATATATTGTTGATGGAGGCAATACGATAAGATTTTCTCCGTTTTATCCGCGAAATGTTTTGCAGATGAGTTCGGTGAAATTTGCTTTACGCGATACTCAATCAACATTTTTTGCTCTTGACCTGGAAAATATGCCGGTAAAGTTTTCGTCTAATGATTCGTTCAACCTTTTGAAATTAAGCATAGAAGATGCCGATAAAGACGGAGCGCTGAACTTTATTGCATCAACGTATGATTATCAAAATGAAATTATACGACCGGGATATTATCCGCAGGGACGCAAGATTATTTCATTTGCAAATATTCTCGAACACGACCTGTTTCCTCTTGCCGAAACGCTGAAAACACTTATGGACATAGGTCAAAAAGAAATGGGACGCCCCATTGAAATAGAATTTGCAGTAAATATTCATCCCGGCAATCGCGACAAGGCAACCCTGTACCTTTTGCAGATACGCCCTATTGTTGACCAAAAGGAAATGATTGAAGAAGACTTGACAGATATTTTGCTCGAAAATTCGTTGATAATTTCAAACCTTGCACTGGGACACGGAATTTCAAACGATATACATGATGTTTTGTATGTAAAAAGTTTTTCGTTTGATTCGGCAAAAACACGGCAGATAGCAGATGAAATAGAAAAAATAAACAGTGAATTTGTGAAAAACAAAAAATATTATATCCTTGTAGGACCGGGACGTTGGGGCAGCAGCGATCCGTGGCTTGGAATTCCAATCAAATGGTCGCATATATGCAATGCGCGCGTTATTGCGGAATGTAGCTTACAGAACTATCAGATAGGCCCAAGTCAGGGAACTCATTTTTTCCAGAATCTGACGTCTTGCGGCGCAGGTTATTTTACAATAAATCCTCCGTGTAATGATGGATTTTTTGACGAAGAATTCTTAAATTCTCAACCGGCGTTAATCGAAACTGAGTTTTTGAGGCTGGTTCACTTCGACAGTCATCTTACAATAAAAATAGATGGACGCAAAGGCGCAGGCATTGTAACAAAACCGCAGAATAAATTATAGTTAGTCGCCGCTTACGGATAAAAATTGAGAATTGATAGTGAAAGCGGCGGGCAGGTTTTATCTGCCTGCTGTTTTTTTTAATGCTTTTGTTTGGTATATATTTCGTTTCGGTTGCTTATATAAAGCCTGATAAATATTTTTAATTACAGACATTAAATTAATTAAAAGTTGCTGATTATTATTAATTTGCGTTTAATTTAATTGTAAATTATTATTGACTTTAATATAGTATTCTAATCATGTATAAATTTATTTTCAGATACGCAGCAGTGAATTTTTAAGTTTAAATTATTATTAAAGGAGCGCAAAAAAATAAAACAGAATTTCACTTTACCTGCATTGATTTTTTTTAATAATTATGAGCGTTGTTCCAAATAAAATATTTTTGTAAATTGTCGTTTTTAAAGAACTACATCATAATTTGGTTTATTTAATTTTTTTTAACCATTTTTCTATGTGTTATTATATTGTTGAAAATCAATTTATTTTCTTGTTTAATTTCTTTGTTTTTCAATAATTCCTGCTATTCGTATTGTGGCTTGTTTTATATGATGAAAAAAAATATAAAATTTGTAATGATTTTATTTTTTTTATTATATAAGTAATCAAATATGCAATAATCAAAGAAAGACAATTTTAAATGTATTTTTTGTCTTTCTTAACAAAAATAAGTTTAAGACACAATAAAAATATGAATAAAGAACATTTGGATTTTAAATTATTTACATTTTCAATTTATAATTTTGTATCAAAATATAGATCAGAAATGGCAAAACTTTTAGTTTCGCTTGTTATGCTTGCTGTATCATCAGTATTTGCCGATGCGCAACAGAATTTTACAACAGCAGGCAAAGATTTCTGGCTGACTTTTACTAAAAATTTACCTGCGAATACGGCTGATTTGCAGACAGAAATAAGAATAGCAACTACTAATGCCACAAATGTTACCTTGACATATACATCTTTAACGGGCACCGGTAAAACTCAAAATATATCCATACCTGAAAATACAATTTACCCTGTAATACTGAGCAACGAAAAGAGAGATGCTGTTTACTTTCAAAATGACGGCACTGTTATGTCAAATTCAAAATCGTTGCACATAATATCAGACCAGCCTGTGTCGGTATATGCAATAAGCATGAATAAACATGCAGGAGATGCGACCAACGTATTACCTGCAAACGCACTTGGAACGGATTATTATCATATTTCCTATTCTGCACATACGGATAATGATGCCATGACGCTCATAGCAACAGAAGACAGCACCAGTGTCGATATTTATGATAAAAATTCAGTGAAAAAGAAGTCAGGTACTCTTAACAGAGGAGAAGTATGGCATTTGCCTTTAGCCAGTGATATGACAGGATACAGAGTTGTTTCTAACAAACCTGTAGCACATTTCGTTAATAACGGAAAAACTATGCTTCCCGATAGTAGCAAGAACAATGCCGATAACCTTTTTCAGCAAATGGCGCCGGTAAATTCATGGGGAAAGAGTTTCTTTGTGCCGAGCATTAACAGGGCAGGACAAAAATATTTGCGGATACGGATTGTAGCATCTCAGGATGGAACAACAATTCAACAAAATGGAGGCACAGTGAAAGCAGGCTCTTTATCGTTGAGCAAGAAAGGGTCTTTCGTTGAACTTGAGATAAATGATGCCGCCGAAGGATGTTTTATTACATCCGACAAACCTGTTGGAGTATGCGAATTTCTGCTATCGTACGATTATGAAGGCACAACCGCTGTTTCGTATGGAGGTCCTGCTCAGGTATGGATTCCGCCTATAGAACAGGCTACAGTTAAAACTACAATAAGCCCGTTTTATCATACTGGCATAACAGAGCATTATGCTCTGATTATAACGCCTGAATACAACAAAGATGAAACTGCCGTAACCGTAAGCGGAACGACTTCATATTTAACCGGCGTTAAATGGTTTAATAATCAGGCGTCGGGGTATTCATTTGCCAAATATCCCTTATCAAATGCGTCTTACACTTTCAAAAATTCTGCAGGACTAACCGTTCTTGCAGCCGGTTTGGGACAATCCGAATCTTATTTTTATCTTGCAGGCGCTTCTGCATATAATTTGAATATGATGTTTAAAGTTAATGGAACACATTATTCAAATATAATGGGACAAACTATTTGTACCAATACCGTATCTCTGTCGGCAACAGTTCTGTATGCGGCAACTCCTTTGGATTTGAAATGGTTTGTAAATAATAAAGAAATAATTCAGGCGCGTAATAAGTTAACATGCGACACAATCCTGCCTTCGGGTAAATATAACGTTCGTTTGGAAGTAAAGGATATTAACAATACCGTACAGACATCGACTACTGATTTTACAATAGCAATACCTGTTATTAAAGCGCCTGCAAAAATATATGCAGGAAAAACGGCAAATCTGTTGCCTTCAACAGGCGGCACATGGAAAAGCAGCAATCCGAAAATAGCAACAGTTGATAATAACGGTTTGGTAAAAAGCATTGCAGAAGGCAAAGTGCAATTTACTTTTACATCGACAGATGGTTGTTCAACTGTTAGCGATACTGTAATATTATTGGCAACGCAAAAAATAAAAGCCGTAAGCGATACCATACTTTTTATATTTAATGATTCTGTAAAATTAGATGCACTGGCAAACGATTTGTTTGATTGCGACAAAAGTCAGGTAGTTGTCGATACCGTTGCAGGTTCGGGATTAAGTAAAGGCAGTCTTGTAATAAATGCAGATAAAACATTTACATATACATCGAATAAAAATGAGTTTGGCATTGACAGCATAAAATATTTTATTGCCTGCGGAACGGATGTTAGCAGCGCCAAGATATATTTTGTTATATCCAGTCCGATTTCATCGAATAATATTGCATGTGCAGGAACACAAATTTCTATAGGAATGCTGGCAATACCAGATGTGCAGTATTACTGGTATGATGCTCCAACAGGCGGTAAATTACTGGACACAAGTCCGGCAAATGAAAAAACAATAACCAAAGATAATACAAACGAACAGTCATGGTATTTATCTATAAAATATAAAGAATACACTTCATCTTCACGTTATAAAATATCGGTATTTAAATCCGGTATTTGCGGAACTGAAAATCCTGAGGATTGCGCCACTGACGGGCGACTGCTGTTCCGCGAAGATTTCGGAGGAAACTCCACTGTCGCTCCGAGAGTAAGCTCAACCGGCTTGCCTGCAAAAGTAACAGAATATAATTTTAAAAATACGGATAAGTTAAAACCAAATGACTATGCGCTTGTAAAGTATGTAGATAATGTGGCTGCCAACTACTCATGGCAGCAAAAATTTAGCGACCATACCAATCTCAACGATTTGAAGCGCGGATATATGTTTTTGGTGGATGCTGATGATAATCCGGGTAAATTTTACGAAACTAAAATCACAGGTTTATGCGACAATATACGAAAACTGTATTTTTCGGTTTGGGTAGCCAATGTCATACCTGCAAACAACACTACTGCCAAACAGGATCCCCGATTGAAATTTGACTTGTATGATTCCAATAACAATCTTGTAGGAACATACACCACGCCTAAAGTTCCTCGAGATGCTAAAGGATCTGTAAAATGGAGAAATTACGGTTTGACGTTCAACCCTAATGGACGGAGTTCTTTGATATTGAAAATATATAATAATGAAAAAGGTTCCAACGGAAACGATTTTGCGATTGATGACATAGAAATACATTTATGCGTTCCGTCTATTAACATAAATACACCATTATCGGATACTGTCTGTTTCGGTTCGTCATATACATTCAATGCTTCTTATACCGATGATGGCACGTATGGAAACTTACTGACATATCGCTGGGAGTACAGCGCCGTTGACGATACGCAAGCCACATGGACTACTGTTAAGGAAGGAACAGCCAATTCATCGACATTGAATACATCTTTCACTTTAAATAATATTGCGGTGGAAGATGAAGGTTATTACCGTTTGCTGGTAGCCAACAGCGCTACTATTGATTATGCTAATTGCAGAAATGTATCCAAATCTACTTATCTTCATGTTAAAACTCATGAAGTCCATAACGATGTTGCAATGACTGTTTATGACCAGCCGATAAAAAATATAAATGTAATGGCAAACGACAGTTTGTCATGTTGTACCGATTTGACGAAATTGAAAATAGATACTGTTGCAGGT
>JAISOH010000096.1 GCA_031275825.1 Prevotellaceae bacterium
ACATTCTCGGTCATGGTAGAGGTATTGATCAGGGCATACGCAGTTAAACACGGTCGCGGCGGTCGTTCATCGAAATTAAGCATGGAGGATATGTTGTTGGCGACGCTGGGATATTTACGGGAATACCGTACATACGCTCGCATCGCCGCCGACTTTGGCATTTCAGAGAGCATCCTGTTCCGTGCGGTGAGGAGGGTTGAAAATACGCTCATAAAAGATGGGCGCTTTCATTTGCCCGGCAAAAAAGCGTTAGTTAAAAGCGATGTACAGTACGAAGCGGTGTTGGTTGAGGCAACCGAAACTCCGTGCGAACGCCCCAAAAAACAGCAGAAACGGTATAGCGGCAAGAAAAAACGGCACACAATGAAAACGCAGGTGTTGGTTGACAAAAAGGACAGGCGAATAATCTGCACGGCGTTTACAGCCGGCAAAAAGCACGATTTCAAACTGTTCTGCGAATCGAAAACAAATTTTGCCAAAACAATCGGCGTCAAAACCGACAGAGGCTATTTTGGCATAAGAAGTTTGCATCCAAACTCGGAGTTACCGCACAAAAAATCAAAATTTCATCCGATGTCGAAGCAGGAGAAGCTGGAGAACCGGGCTGTCGCACGCACGAGAGTTGCAAATGAACACACCATCGGCTTTGTCAAACGATTCCGAATCCTCTCCGAACGTTACCGGAACCAGCGTAAACGATTTGGTTTGAGGTTCAACCTTATTGCTGCTATTTGCAATCTCGAATTGATTTGTTAGTTGCGCAAGAGGTCTATTCAACGGATTTGAACCATGACCAAAAAATGATAGCCGAAGCAATCGACAAAGACAAGCCTTGTGGTAAGCCGAAAGTTAAAACGAAATGCCAATAGCAAGGGAAAGTATTAATTTCAATACGCCCAAAATATGGCTGAACAGCGAAAGGAACGCATTAAGAATCCGAGAAAACTCTCCCATTATCTAAGAAAAGAAATCATACATTTTATCCTGCAAGGCTGGTCGCCACAGCAAATTACAGGCAGATTCAAACTCAAAGGTTTACCTTTTGTCTGTCATGAAACTATTTATAAAATCATAAGACAAGACAGACAAAATGGTGGAACGTTGTATAAATACCTCGACACAAATTGAAACATAGAAAGCGAGAGAAATGAGGTAAAACAATTATTAAAAACCGAATTTCTATTGATCAACGTCCGCAAATTGTCAATGATAAACAACGATTTGGCGACCGGGAGATTGATACTCTCGTCGGAAAAAACAACAAAGGCGCAATTGTTACAATTGTCGAACGACAAAGCGCTTTTATTATCATGGAGAAACTCGAACACGGCAAAAACGCAAAACAACTTACAAAGGCTGTCTTCAGAATGTTAATCGTATACATCAACCATGTACATTCAATTACAGGTGATAACGGAACAGAATTTGCAGACCACCAAAATATCGCAAAAATCCTCAAAACCCATTTCTTTTTTACTAATCCTCATTCGCCTTGGGAAAAAGGTCTTATCGAAAATACAAAAAAACTTATCAGACAATACACCTGAAAAATCTGTTTTTAATAACATTAATAATGAACAAATCAAAGAAATACAATATAAACTCAATAATAGACCCAGAAAAATCTAAACTTTTATTCTCCTAAAGAAGTTTTTTTTCCTGCATTTGCTAAACCAAGTTGCATTCAGATGTTGAATTTACACAATTAACTTTTTTGTCTGAAATTTGCTTTTTAAGAAGCAACTGCTTATTTTTTGCAAATCTGTTTAAAATCGCAATATGAGCAAACATCTTCGTTTTCTGTCTGTTCAAAAGGTATTTCCGCATCAAAAATATTTGAAATTATTTTACTCAACAAGTCAAAAAAATCATTTTCAATCTGCCTTATATCCTTTATTTTTTCTTTTCCGAACTTTATTTGAATATCATCTGTTTCCGTCAATTTTTTGTTTATGTACAAAATTGACGGCATAACGTTAAATTCGGGATTTTGCTTTGATATTATCAGAGAATATAAAAATGCCTGAAATGCATATCCGTTGCGGGTTTTGGACGATATAAACAAATCTTCGACTGATTTTACCGTTTTGGCTGTTCCTCCTGTTTTGTAATCCAAAACGCGCATCACATTTTCTTTTATGTCAATTCTGTCAACGCGTCCGCCAAGGTAAATATCAATATTTCCGGATGGCGTATCAAAATTAAATTTATCAACAAGATCGGTTTCCATTTGATACAGAATGAACGGAACATTCATCTTGTCAAAATCAAGTAATTTTTTTATATAATCAACGATCACATCGCGCATAATTAACTGCTGAATGCCGTAATTATGAAAATCGTCAATTTCTGCTTCGATTTGCATTGCTTTGTCAACCGTATTTTTCAAAATTTCTTCGTTTTCTGTAAACCTGTTCAAATCGGATTCGCTGATATGCGAATTTTCAAATTTTCCTATTGTTGCATAAATAATTTCAGCCGCTTTATGAAAAACTTTGCCGAAAATTATTGAATTTGAATTTATTTCGGTTTTAGGCAATTTCAGGTTTGCCACGTAATGAAAATAAAATTTCAGCGAACAGTCGATAAACATATTTAATGCGCTCGGCGAAAGATACGATTTGCAATTATTGTATCTGTTTTCTAAAAATGTAATTATTTCAGGCGTTTTTTCAATTTTTATTTCATTAACCGCAGGTAATTTTATAGCAGACTGTACATCAAATAAATCCATATTTAAATCGGATTCTACCTTTAACTGCAAAATAAATCTGCTTGGTTCGCCTTTGTTCAAACCTTTTGCAGCCGTGCAATAACTTATTGTTATATCTTCGGAACGTTGCAAAAGTCTGTAAAAACAATGCGCATAAATTGAATCCTGTTTGTCGTATGTTGTAAGTCCAAAAGCGCGGCGCAGGCTGTACGGAATAAACGATGCTTCGTTTCCTGATTTCGGCAATAAATTTTCGTTAGCCGACAATATCAGAATATTTTTGAAATCAAGATTTTTCGTTTCGATAATTCCTGTTATTTGTAATCCTTTTGCAGGTTCGCCATCGAAAGGCATGTTTATTGCAAAAAGCAGTCGCCGCAATAAAATCGAAAGCGTTTTTACTGTTAATGCAAATTTTCTGTAGGTCAGCATATCACTCAATCTGTTTAATGATGTATATGTGCGAAATATTGCTTCGCTGTACAGTTGATTGCCTGTTATGTTTTTTTGCGAAATGTTTTTTAATATTTCTATAAAATAATTTACAAACTCACAGGCATCATCAATCGGTTTGAAAATGTATTTTATATTTTCATCTTTACAAAAATCTTCAATCCGACACTGATAATTGTTGTTTTTCAATAACTTTTCTTTAATATTTTCGACTTCGGGCGAAAGCGTTTGTATGTACTGGTTTTGTAAAACATTTAAAACATATTCTTTATTCCACATGTTTTTGTTTTTGTCAAAACCTTTTGTTTGTAAATCAGTCAGTGCGCTTATTGTGCCGTATATCGGCGTTTGCGACAACGGAAAACCTGTTGTTACGTTTACGTTTGAAATATTTTCGGGCAGCGAATACAGTACCGGTAGCAATAATGATTTGTTGCATAAAACAACGGCAGAATCATTAATATCTTTTTCCTGCTTCAACCATTCGTGTAAATATCTTGCCTGAGCATTTTCGGTTGGCGAAGATATTATTTTTATTTTTTTGCTGTTTTCCGAAAATGTATTAAAATTTTCCGCCGACAGTTCCGATGGAAATTCTGCTAAAATATTGCGCATAAACAGTCCAGCTTCATGATTTTTATTTTGCAAATAATATTCATCATAATCCCAGTAAAACAAGGCCTTTTCATGTTTTTTGAGCAAATACAACAATTCTTTTTCACACGCATTCAAAACGTTAAATCCTGTAAACGCATATTTTTTATATTTGAAAACTTCGTCGATATTCAGGTTTTTATTTTCGATTACCGAGCGAAACATCATTCCTTCATAAGCCAGATTTTGCGATTGCAGTTTATCTCTGAACTGCTGATAAATATTGCCTAAAACATCCCAGATTTCAATAAATTTTTTCTTTAAATCACTTTGTTTTTCAATTGAAAAATTAATAAAAAACTGTTCCAGCGCTGTTTTTTGATTTTCATCCAAAAATTCAAACGCATGCTGTATTTTTTTAAGATTTTGCAGGTTTTGAAACAATAATTTAGCATCAACCAGACTTTTGTCAATATCGTCGAAATCACGCAAAAGCATTTCGCCCCAAAAATAAAAATCATTGAAATTTTCGTTGGTTTTTGTATTTTTTACATAAATTTCATACAATTCGCTCACAAGTTGCAATGTATCAGTAAGATTAAGCGCAGTCGATGTTTCAAAAAGATTGTTTATGCTTAAATAATTCGGCGACCACAAAGTTTTTCCGGCAATATTGTATAAATAGTTATTAAACAGATTTTTTACGCGTTTATTTGGAAATACAACGGTAATTTCCGAAAGACTGTTGCCAAACTTTCGATATAAGTCGTTTGCCGTTAATTCTAAAAATTTCTTCATAATTCTGCAATATTAGCAATAATTTGCAACAATGCAAAATATTGTTTTGTTATTAAACCGTTTACAGATGAAAAATGACAAGGCAAATTCAAAATTTAATCTACATTTACTATGTCAATAAGCCTTACATTAAGTGCTTTACAAACTTTTAGCAGAGTACCTACAGTAAAATTTGTTCTTCCTTTTTCGATTCGTATCAAATTGTTGTATTCAATCTCAATCTTGTCCGAAAGTTCCGTTATTGACAAATTTCTTTCCTGTCTTAATTTTCTTATTTTCAACCCTATTTTTATCAAAGTTGTTTCTTTATCCATAATTTTCTATCAAAAATGATTGTGGCAAAGAAAAAATGTTTACCTTTGTTCTGTGCAATCATATATGATTGAACGCTAAAAGAGCAGTGCATTAACAAATTTTTTATGTAAATTATTATTGCTGAAACTATCGTAAATCAAAAAAATGAACATAGTTTGTTTAAATTGCAAAAATAAGTCGGAATAAAAAACCAATAATTTAATTAACAGTTTATGAAAAATTTATTTTCAAAAAAGACATTTATAATTCGCAAAATGATAGAAAAACGAATTTTAACAAATCCAATGTCAGTGGGAGAAATTTTGCCATCACAAGTTAAATATTTATCCGACAGCACTGTATGGAATTGTCCCGAAGGTATGATTTTCAATATTATTGATTTATATCTGTACAAGATTCGATTTGGCAAAGATAAAAAAGATGCTATAAAAGAAATTGAAACAGAAGAAAAATCAGAAAATTACAGTGTTATGCCCGCAAATATTACAGATTATATTCATTACAGACTGAATGAAGAATATCCGATATTTACATATTTATACACGGACAGTTTAATACGCGATTTTTATGATATAGTTATCAAACAGTTAAATATGAGTGAAAATTCAATACAGATAAAATAAAGTTAATTCATCGCAGGCAATAAACTCAAAAATATCTGTTATTAATGAAAAACTGTTTAAATTTAACAAAATCAATATAATTAATTGAATTTAAGTTGATCAATTGATATTTGTTTTGTGTTTTTGTGATTATTAACAATATAACTCACAAGGCAATGAACAAAACAAAGGACGCAAGCGCACATAATAACGATTACCCCTGCCGATAGTGGTTCATGCAGCAAATAAGCATGATAGCAAAATGGTTTTTGAAATAATTGAACCGTTGGAACATCGTTTTGAGAGAATGAAAAAAATATATGCGGATGGAGGCTATCAAGGAGAACTTGCTGAAAATGTGAAGAAAAAATTTGGTTGTGATATGGAATTACATTGCACAGCGATAAATCAACAGAATTCAAGCATTTGCCAAAGCGATTGGTTGTTGAAAAAATTTTGCATGGTTACAGAATTTCAGACGTTTGGCTAAAGATTTTAAATATAAAACAGATTCAAGCGTTGTTATGATACAACTCGCCTTTATCAAAATTATGCTCAATAAAATAATTACTGCATGAAATTTTATTAATTACGCTGGTTGCCTTACCTGTACGGCAACAGCAAACGCTCAAATTGCCAAAGAAACAACTATTTCTCTTGCCAAAGTTACAGGACTTGATTTCATCTATTCATCTTTGAATGACCAAAGTTTAACTCAGTTTGGATTAGAAGGCGCTGTCGGCTATTTTGTTATTGACAATTTGGCATTAGTGGGACAAGCTGGTTTTGCATACAGTAAATATAAAGGTTCTGATGCT
>JAISOH010000154.1 GCA_031275825.1 Prevotellaceae bacterium
TTGTCTCCAAATGAGACTTTTCTTCTTCAGACAGTGTTACTTTGTACTTTTTCATTGCTGTTTTTTTGAATGCAAAGATACAACATTTTTAAGACTTTCTAAATATGACACGACAGTAGCTGTAAAAACTGCTGTTACAAATGGTTGTTTCAGTTCGCCCATTTTATTGGCATAAAATTGCAAAAATTCTTCATCCCACACAGCCCACATACCGTCCAAATCGGCGTTTCCATATTCGGTCAATCCGAAATAGTCATCAAATCCGGCGCTTTTTGCGTAAGCCAGAAAACCCATAGAACCATTATGCGCTCCGTGAAAAAATGCGGAATAATAGCCTTTTTCCTTCAACACGGCGGCAATACTGCTGATATTGTTGATAGAATAAGATGTAGAAATAAAAGGCTCAATAATCATAGGAATACTTGACAGTATGGATGGCATGGCATCTATTGACTTTCGCCCGTTGCTGTATGAATATTCAAAGGTAAATCCTTCGTTATAAAGCGAGTCGGAAAACGGCGTATAGCCTTTATATGTTCCATTGTCCAAATCTTTATTAAAAAATCCTGAATATTCTTTTCCAAAACTTTCTACAATAAAAATGACGACATTAAGCGGTTTGAATTTGCCCGATGCCGACGGGTAATGTATTGGAGAATAAACGGCAGTCGTTTCTTCTTCGCTTTCAAAGTAATGAGGATTTTTATAAATCTTTTTATCCAAAGTGCGAATAATGCAAAAAGGAGTGTTGAGTACTATAGCCGTTTCGGAGCTTTTATTGACATAACCGTTGGCATTGCTGAGAGTTATGGGACGATGAGGAGCAACAATTCCGCCTCGCATTCCTATAACGGAAACAAAAACCAAACCGCACATCAGCAGGGTTTGCAGCGAATAATAAACAATATTCGATTTTAATGTCGGGGCTTTTTTATCAACAGCAGTTTCCAGACTGTGATAACATTTGTAGAGAATAAAAATAACAAATGCAGCAAACAAAGTAACATACCAGTATTCAATCATTGCCGTTCCAATAATTTTGAACAGATTGTTTTCGTTTTTAAATTCCGAAAAAACAGTGCTTGTTGTACGCCGACTGGTAAAGCGGAAATAAATAATATCAATGCAATTGGCTATAACAGCCAGACTGTTTACAACAATAAAAATCCATTTGGCTGTTCGCTGATATATCAAATTATGTCTGAATCTGAAAGGAAAAATCTGCATGGCTAAATATATCAGATTGGTATAAAGCAATGCCGAAATGTCAAATTGCAAGCCGCCTTTCAATAAGTTCATGAAATGAGCAAAAGTAACATCCGCAAAATAACTTTTATTAACAATAAAGAAAAATATGCGGCAAAGGTAATAAATTACCAGCATCAACAAAAAGTTATATAACAAGGCTGTTACAGGAGATGTTTTTATATGCTTATTCCAAATATTTTTCATTTTAATTTTCTATTAAATTGATATTCTGTCCGATAATTTATATTATGAGACAAAAATTTTCACGAAGTTACAGATTATTTTTTATTTACAGAAAACATATTTTCCAAAAATTTTTAAAAATAGACAGTAAAACATTGTCATACTGCGATTTTCTCTGTCTCATAATATAAATTATCGGACAGAAAAGAATGAGAAAAGCGTTAAAATTTGATTAATAATTAGCAATTAATAACTTAACAACTCATGTGCTGCAAAACCGACTTATTAAATTTTGTATCTGTTTTGTTCATTAATTTTAATATTTATTCATATTTTTATTTTTAAAATACTACCTTTGCAGCCATATTAGCGGTATATCCATCGCTAATATGCAGAATATAATTATATAACAGATAAATACTTTAATTTTTACTATGGATAAAAATACAGTTACGGGATTGGTTCTCATTGTGGCGATAATGATTGTTTTCGGGATTTTTAATTCGAAACAGGCAGCAAAATACGATGCGGAAAAACAGATGCAGGATTCTATTGCCCGCGTCAGAGAAGTCGCAGGAAAGCACGAATTGCCGGTTGCCGACAGTTTGAATAATTTTACAGGCGATACCTTGCCGGCAAATTCGCCTTTGGATTCTGCGTTTCAGGCAGCGATACAGAAACAGGAAGAATTTTATACAATCGAAAACGATTTGCTTAAAGTTACATTAACCAATATCGGCGGGCGCATGTATTCGGCTGAATTGAAAGGCTTCAGCACATACAGCCAAAAACCGCTGATGCTGTTTAACGGTAAAAACAATGATTTTTCGTTTGAATTTGATGCAAATCAGGCAACAGTATTAACATCAAAGCTGGCTTTTGAACCTGTTGGCGAAACTCAAATTGTAATGAATCAAAACGATACTCTTGTTCAACTTCCTCTGCGCCTTGCGCTTGGTAACGGATATATTGAATATGTTTATAAAATGCGCCCAAATTCGTATCTTGTTGATTTGGATGTTCGTTTTGTTGGTTTGAAAGAATACCTCGAACCGCGCCAAACCTATCTGGAATTATTGTGGACAATGAATTCGCCCCAGCAGGAAAAAGGTTTCAGCAACGAAAACAATTACACCGAACTTGCATATAAATTTCCCGGCGAAACATCCATAGAAAAACTTTCGGGACGGAATAAGGAAAATTTGGAAGAACTGCCTGTAAAAATCAACTGGATTGCCTTTAAACAGCAATTTTTCTCCGCTATTCTTATCAATAAAAGCAATTTTGACGGAGCAACAATGAAGTCTGTAACATATAATGAGAAAAATATTGACGGTTTGATAAAACGGTTTGAAACAAAAACCGCAGTTCCATACAATTCGGCGGAAGCGGGTCAAAATTACGCACTGAGTTTTTATTTGGGAACAAATCACTATAATACGTTAAAATCGTACGACATGAGTTTTGAAAAACTTGTGCCTATAAGCTGGATAGGAATTGACGGTTTAATAAACAAATATATAATTATTCCCGTTTTTAACTTCTTCGAAAATTTCATTTCAAATTACGGAATAATAATACTTATACTTACGCTTTTAATAAAACTGATAATATTTCCGTTTACGCGCAAGTCATACGTTTCGATGGCAAAAATGCGTCTGCTAAAGCCCGAAATTGACAAAATAGCGGCAAAATATCCCAAAAAAGAAGACGCAATGAAAAAGCAACAGGAAACCATGACGCTTTACAAAAAAAACGGAGCAAGCATGTTTGGAGGCTGCTTGCCGATGCTGTTGCAATTTCCTATTCTTATTGCCATGTTTCGTTTTTTTCCGAGTTCGTTTGAACTGCGCCAGAAAGCATTTTTATGGGCAGACGACCTTTCGGGCTATGATTCGGTTTGGGATTTGCCTTTCAGTATTCCGTTTTACGGCGACCATGTAAGTCTTTTTGCTTTGCTTATGGCAATTTCGATGTTTTTCTATACAAAAATAACAATGTCAAGTCAGTCGCAAAGCCAAAATTCAATGCCGGGAATGAAATTCATGTCCCTGTATTTTATGCCCGTAATGATGTTATGTTTTTGTAATAATTTTTCAAGCGGTTTAAGTTATTATTATTTATTGTCGAATATAATAACCATAGGACAAATGTGGTTTATACGCAAATATATAGTAAAAGATGAAGATTTGCTTAAAAAAATGAAGGAACATGCAAAACAGCCGGTAAAAAAATCCAAATTTCAAATGAAACTCGAAGAAATGCAGAGGCAACAGCAATTACAGCAAAAAAACAGAAAAAAAAGATAAAGTTCGATTAAAAAAAAGTTTTTAAGTAGAAAAATAAATTACGGATTTCAAAAATTTAATGAACGGTTTTATAAAATCAATTCCCGAAGGCGTAAAACTTGTTGCAGTTTCAAAAACACATTCGAGCGAAGTCATACTGCAGGCATACAATAAAGGTTTGCGTATTTTTGGCGAAAACAAGCCTCAGGAACTTGTTAAAAAATACAGTGAATTACCTAAAGACATAGAATGGCACTTTATAGGACATTTGCAAACCAATAAAATAAAATATATAGCGCCTTTTGTAAATTTTATTCATTCTGTCGATTCACCCAAACTGCTTGCCGCAATCAATAAGGAAGCGGCAAAACAGAACAGAATTATAAAATGTCTTTTACAGCTTCACATCGCAATGGAAGAAACCAAATTCGGCTTTACAATTAATGAATTACAGGAATATTTATCAACAAAAGAATTTTTGAAATACCCTTTTGTTAAAATTGTCGGACTTATGGGAATAGCAACTTTTACCGATAATGTCAGTCAAATACGCAGCGAATTTCACGCATTGCGAAAAACATTTTATACACTCAAAGAAACCGTATTTGCCGGCGATTTGGATTTTTGCGAACTCTCAATCGGAATGAGTAATGATTATAAAATTGCCATAAGCGAAGGCAGTACAATAATTCGCATAGGTTCGCTTATTTTCGGAGAAAGAAATTATTCAAAATAAAATTTTTAATACATACCGGAATACTGCTGTCTGAAAAACAGGGCGTGATAATACCGGCTGTATTATCTTTTAAGCAGATTTGTTAAAATTTTAAGCAGTCGCTCTTCATGATGTAAAAAATCAAAGAAAGATATATTAAGTCCAATAAATTTATACAATCAAAAAAAATTATACCTTTTGCAAAAACAATAAAGTCTATGTCAAAAGAGAGACTAAAGGTAAACGTGTCGGCGGAAGAGATAGCCTGCCAATTACGCAGGGATGAGAAGTTTTCACAGGGAGTCAGGCTGTATGCAGTCTATCAGATAACATTTGGGAAAAAAGCCAAAGAATT
>JAISOH010000161.1 GCA_031275825.1 Prevotellaceae bacterium
TGACGGAATACGCAACGGTTAACATCGCAAAATACGAATAATAAATAACGCCACTTGCCATACAAAAAATGTACTTTTCGTTTTGAAAAAATGTACTTTTCGTTTTGCGGATTATATATTTAGTTTTGCATCAACTGTTTCATTGGCAAGCAGCGAGTTTTCATGGAATTTTTGTTCAAATTCATCGAGATTTTTTTTCAATTTGCGCAACTTGTTTGTATCGCGTTCCAAATGCTCTTTGAACTTGCTCATATTGGTAATATCCGACAGTTTAACCGGATTTTTTCTGCCGAGTGTAACTTCTTCTACGGCAGTATCTTCAATAGCGCTTTCCAAGTCGTCCTGTTCATCTTCCGAAAAATCGTCTTCGATGACGTCGTCTTGCTTGTCATTAATATATTGCACAACTTTATCGAGCGCATTTTCGTGATGGCTCAAAATGTTTTCAACTGTGATTTTGAACGAATACCAACTTGATTCCAAACGTTTAAGCATAAGAATCTGCATCATCTTTACCAAAAAAGATTCCCTCAAAAATTCATCTTCAATTACCTTATAATCTTGCTTTTCGCTTGCTTTTTTACGTTCTAAAATATATGCCGAAGGGCGATATGCTGTCATCGCGATTTCGGTTGCGTTCAGAATATCGTCGAAAGTCTTGAGTTTGCCGATATTTTGAGGCGTGATATAGAGATTTTTGGGCTTTTCCTTTTGGGGGAAATTCATTGCGCCAAACTCGTTTTGAATAAGTTTTCGTGTGCGTGCAACTATCAGTGCATCAGTCATTTTAAAAAAATTTTCGCTCAATTTGGCGATAAAATCTTGAATTTTACGGTTCGGCTTATTCGCCCATTTGGTGTAATCACTTTGAGCTATTCGGAAAATATATTCCAAACTGCCGATTTCGAGTGGAGTGTCTTTGAAACCGCCATCCAGCCCTTTGGTCATCAGTTTGAACTGATTGCGAATGTCGAGCAGTCTGTTGTTGATAGGTGTTGCCGAAAGTTGCAGCACTTTGACGTCACGATTTGTCTTTTCTGGCTGTAATATATTATCAACCAAAAATTTATATCTTGAAGATTTATCGTTTCTCAAATTATGACTTTCGTCTATCACGATGAGAAGTTTTTGCTTCCTCTGAATTTTTCGGAGCGGAAAATCGTGATAATGAGGAGTATCAAGGCGTTCGTCTTGCAAGTCGGTATGATAGCGAACAATGTATTCTATTTCGTCTTTCTCAAACTTTGAGCCCTTGTCTGCCTGATATTGCAACCAGTTATTCTTTAATTTTTTAGGACATAAAAGAACAACCGTATAGCCTTTTGTTTGGAAATATTTCATCACGGCGAGAGCAGTCCACGTTTTACCAAGCCCTACGGCGTCGGCAAGAATAGCGCCGTTGTATTTCTGCAACATTTTGATCAAACTGATAACGCCGCTCTGCTGATAAGGATACAATGTGCGGTAAATTATCGTTTCGCTTAAATGTTTAATATCTTTGTTAAATTCTCTGTCTGACGAAAGTTCGAGCAGGTCATCTTTGAATAGTTCGTAAAGAATTTTGTAATACAAATCTTTTGGCGAATATTCTTTAAACAGAGTACTGATTAAGTCAATAATATGCTGTTTTACTGTCTTTTTTATTTTGTCTGGAAGTTCTATTTTTTCCAATGCTATGTTTCCCCAGAGGTTTTCAAACCATTTTTGAACTTCTTGAAAGTCGTTGCTGTTGCCTGTTGAGGCGGTGTTCAGTTCTACGTTTGCGCTTTCACGCATTCCAAGTCCGGCGTCGGTAAGGTTTGAACTGCCAATGAGATGATAATTTTTTCGCTCATCGCCGTCTTTATAAATATAGGATTTAGCGTGACAGAAATTTTTTTGAACGGTTTTAATTTCTACTTTCTTCTGTTTCAGAAAATCAACTGCTTTTTGTGCCGAAACATTCAGATTGATAGAACTTTCAATGCCTGCATCGCCGTTGAGCAAATCGACAATTTTGTTCAATTCTCGTTCATCTTGCATTAAATCACCGAGAACAAGTCGAAAATGCTTGGTTCTGGCTAATTCATCATACATCATAGCAAGAGCATTAACTGAAAAAAAGCCGGTAACTATGTCAACATTACCATTCTCTGTGTATTTTTTTAGAAAATCCGCCACTTTGAAAGGAGTGTTGTTTCCTGTTTGTGTTTTGTTGTCTAAAAGCATAAAATAAATATATTAATTAAATATAAAATATTAATAATTTGTGATTCGTTTAATTTGTCTAATTCGTTTTTGGTGCAGAGTGATTTTCTCATAGGGCAAAGTAATTTTTCCGAGTGATACTGCTGTCCCAACACAGTATCTGCTGTTATTTCCAAAATCACTGAATAAACGATGAGGGTTCAAAAAAATCATAAATAATACCCTTTTACTTTCAAAAATCTTAAAATAAATCGACGCAAAGATATAACATTTTTTTAATACAGTTGAACAAAACACAAAAAATATGTTAAAAATATTGGAGGTGTTCTCCAAAGTATGCTAATCACACAAAATCCAAGTTGATATAGAAAATCAAAAGCCTTATAATGATTTTCCAGTTTTTTTAAAAAGCAACAGGTTTTACGAAAAGTTCTTCTGATTCGATACTTTAACCGGCAATTATTACCTTTTATATACACTGTATGTTTTTCCCAATAACGTGATTATCATTCTTAAAAGTAGATATAGAACTGTCCAGACAATAGGAGCGGATGCTGTCATGAGTAACTTACAGTGATTTGTTCTCTGAAATACCATACCGTACGACTGTCCGGTATATCACCGGCTATACTCAAATCCAGAAAGCACATGTCATGGCAATTTGACCGATCGTATCCGTTTGACCGCTTATTTGAAAACTTTGTACTTTTTGTGCGTTTTCGTTTGCCTCGGAGCCCGGGGCTATTTGACATTTTATACATCAAACGGGTGAGAATTGTGAGTTTTTTGCAGAAAACTGTTTTCCGACTCTTCGTCATTGCGAGGAGCGCAGCGACGAAGCAATAACGAAGAGGCGGAAAAAAGCCTGTTGCAAGAATATTGCAAAAAACATCATTGCAAACGAGATATGGTGATCAGAATTTTCATAATCTGTTAATTTTGCAAATTTTGTTAATTGACTTCGTCG
>JAISOH010000047.1 GCA_031275825.1 Prevotellaceae bacterium
ACAAACAAATGGATTGCTTCACCCTAAGGGTTCGCAATGACGAACAAAAAAAGGCTCTGCCTTGCTATAAGTATTGAACACTATAAATAAATTTTAAAATATAATATTAACAGTTAAAACATAAAAGACATGAAAAAAACAATTTTTAAAACAGCAGCAATGTTGCTGGTTTTGGCAGGAATGGTTGCCTGCGGGAAAGAAAATGACAAAACTTCAAATGAAAAACATGGAGTCATCCCTTCTTCTATAGAACAAGTGGTAGATGTCATTGAATTGAAATACGGAGAAGAAAAAGAGTGGCGATATAACAATCAAGTGATAAAATTTACCGTTACAGATGTAGAAGATAATTTGATTGATTGTTCGACAGTATCCATATTGCCCGAATATCAGGAAGAATTTTATAAACGTACACGAATGTTTGCATCTTTACATGTAGAAACAAATAATCAGAGTGAGGACTTGACAGTAAGTTCACAAAGATGCGGGTTGCTGTATGATTATAAGAACGATTATACGGATATTCAGGATGTGTGGGCTATACTTAAATCGTGGCCAATAAAAGAACAGGGGCATTCACTTTTCAGTGAACAGTTTTCATGGGCGTTTGGTACGGGAAGCAAATTTGGAAATATTCCATTCAGTATTTATATGGCTAAAGCGTATCCTGTCGCATATAAATCGAGATTCAACGTTGAAAAAAATCAGTACAAATTCATTTTTATAATAACAAAAAATTAAATTTACAGGAAAATGAAAAGAATTTTATTATGCTTGACATTCATAATCATTACACATGTAAGTACGAATGCACAAATTTGTAATACACTTTCGCCTGAACCTCCGTCATGGCTGTTCAATTCTGCGCTTCAGTCTGCCCAATCAATATCTACAACATATACGTTATGTGTTTTTGTCCACATTGTAAGGAGTAGCAGCGGAAATGGACTGGGAACGGGAATAGTTAGTAACCTGGTATCCAAGCTTAATTCGGATTATGCAAATACAGGAATACAGTTTCAGTCCATAGGAAATGATTTTATCAATAGTGATGTCTTCTATAGTAGCCTTGTTTCATCTGAATACGCAGAATTATATGCAACAAATTCACATATTAATGCAATAGACATATATGTATTAGGCACATCAACAAATACAGGAAATACTCTCGGCGTTGCCGCTTCTATTCCTTCTACTGCATTATGGGTTCATGGAAATTATTATAATACGTCTGTTTTGTCACATGAAATGGGACATTGTTTGGGATTATACCATACACATCATGGTACAATAACAGAGTCAGGCGGTGATCTTCTGCAATGTAAAGAACTTGTAAATGGAAGTAATTCTTCAATCTGCGGTGATTATGTTACGGACACGCCTGCCGACCCAAATTTTTGGAATGGTTGTAATTATAACGGCACTGTAAAAGATGACAACAATCAATCGTATAATCCTAATCCATCAAATTACATGTCATATTCAAGTTATACATGTTGGAGCCTGTTTACAACTGTACAAAAACAACGAATGAAAGACTTTATTGCCAATACGATGATGTTGCAAAATGTCATTTTGCCTGCTACTCCCACCATTTCCGGACCAGATTATGTTTGCAGCAATTCTTCTTCTACATTTACTGTAAACAATTTACCATCCAATACTTCTGTTTCATGGACTGTTTCTTCGGGTTTACAAATCGTTAGCAGTACAGGTAATTCTGTTTTGGTAAAGAAAAATAATTTCAATGATACTGATTTCTCCCAATGGGTAGAAGCCTCATTTTTAACTTTCGCCCTGCATAAAAATGTAACTGTTTGGCGTTCGGGCATACAAAATTATAGTATTAATCAAGCAGTTTTATATGGAAATCTATTTAATACGGGTGGAGAATGTTGGTTATATAATCCGTTATTGGGGATTCCATTAGAAGGAAGTGATTTTACATGGTCAATGAATGTTTGTGATTGGACGGCATCCAATCAAGGTTATTATTTTACTTTTTTTGATGGAACTGATTGTTGTGGGTCGCAAGCATATATAACTGTTAATTTCACAGATGTTTGTGGTGGAAATTCAACAATATATAAAAGTTTCTATACTGATGAATGTTTACTTTCCTACTCCGCCGCCTATCCAAACCCTGCCGGCAATGAACTGATTATTGACAAGGAAACAGACAGTAATGAAATAACAACAAATACAATAGAAAGCAGTCAAAACACAAAGGCTAAAAACACCGCAACAGTAAAAGTTTTACTGTACAGCCACAGCACGACAAAATTAGTTTACAGTAAGGATTTTTCGGCATCGGCGCAGCAGATAAAAATAGATACATCAACCTTGCCCAACGGAATTTATTATCTTAACATAATCGCAAACGGCGAAAAGATAAAACAGCAGACAATAATTGTTAATCATTAAATATTAAATAAACTTATTAAAAACAAATAAAATATCAAAAAATTATGAAAGAAGAAATTATAATAGCAGGATTTGGCGGTCAGGGAGTGCTTTCTATGGGCAAAATTTTGGCTTACTCCGGAATCATGCAAGACCAGGAAGTTACATGGATGCCATCCTACGGACCCGAAATGCGCGGAGGCACGGCAAATGTTACCGTAATACTCAGCGATGACAGAATCAGTTCGCCGATTGTAAATGCCTTTGATACGGCAATAATTCTTAATCAGCAATCGCTCGACAAGTTTGAAAATGCGGTGAAACCCAAGGGCGTACTGATTTACGACCCTAACGGAATTACGCATCCGCCGACTCGCAAGGATATTAAAATTTATACTATCGAAGCTGCCGAAGAAGCAGCCCGCATGAAAAATGCAAAAGCGTTTAATATGATTGTTCTTGGCGGATTTCTGAAAGTAAAACCGATAGTAAAAATGGATAATGTGATTGCAGGATTAAAAAAATCATTGCCCGAACGTCATCATCATTTGATACCGATGAACGAGCAGGCAATAACACGCGGAATGGAGATAATAAAAGAAGCGAATTGATAACAGCAGTTCAACAAGTCGGATAAAGACTTAATATTACTGATTTTCAAAAATCAGATTAAAGCAAAAAAATTGAACAATACAGTATCTGTTGCGATACCGGTGATGACAGCCTCGTTCAGATTGCAACGTAACGGTTCAATTTGCTTTGTTTTCTCTTTTTTGAAGAAACTGTATCAAAAGAACGGTTGCCTGTTATTGCAAGGGTGAAATCCGAAAACAATCTATTTATAATATTATATTATGGATTGCCTTATCTGATGCTTTGCAATGATAAAGATGGATTTTTGATACGGTTTTCTTCATTTGCAGTTCGTTTATATTGTTGCAAACCAATGCAGTTTGAAATTATAAACCAAATCAGCAAATCATTCATATTTATTTCTAACAGACATCTGCGCAAGGCTTTTCCGCTGTTTGGGTAAAATTGTTTCATCTGCCGCATATCCTGCAGAAATAAGTAAATCCAGCCGTTTGCGTTTAGGAATACCAAGCAGTTTTTTTATCTTCTTTTCGTTGAACCAGCCGATAATGCAAGTTCCCAAATTTTCTTCTGCCGCCTGCAAACAGAAATGCGCAACTGCAATTCCGACATCCATTATCGGATACGGTTTATCTTTTATAATCATTCCCATCTTTGAAGTTATGTTTGGCGATTCGCGAACAACGGCAACAATAACGGGACAATCTTTTGTAAATTTGTTAAATCCCAAAACATTTGATTCGCTTGCCTCGGCAACTTTTAATTTTAATTCGGGGTTGTCAACAATTACAAATTTCCATGGCTGCGCATTGCAAGCCGACGGAGCAAGCCTTGCCGCTTCTATGCAACGATTTATTTTTTCTTCTTCAATTTGCCGAGATGAATATTTGCGCACGCTTTGGCGTTTTTTTACAAGTTCTAAAAAATCTGTCATTTCAATATTTATTAAATTTATGTTTAATCATTCATTATTTGCAGGTAATATCGTTTCAGTTTTTCAATATTTACGTTACGTTCAGGATAATGATGTTCCATAATCATCTGCCCTTTTCCGTTCATTTTCAGGCGATGTACAAATACGGCTTTATCCAAATCGGCAGTGCCATCAAAATCGAAACTTGCAAAACGCAAATCGTAAAAAATTATTTCATCATTTTCCCCTTTTGATATACAGTAAAATCCTTTTGAAAAATGTACAAGTCGCATAAATTCGGCATTTTTACCGAATTTTTCGGCTAAATGATGATTTTTAGGAAAATATTTTTCATAATGAATTTGTCCGTTTTTAATGCTGTAATTTGCCGAAAAAAATCCATCTTCATCTTCTACAATCACAAGCCACACAAAATTTGTAAGCGGTAGCGGAGACGTAAGTATTCTATCGTAGTTTATATTTTGATATTCAAGTTGCAATCTGATTTTTTTGTTGAGAGATATTTTATTAAAAACAGTAAATCCGAGATATGTTACAGAAAGAAACATTGCTGCCGATGCAATAATTTTTCGTAATTTTGTCATCCTTTTTACAAAAATAAAACATATTAAAGCCATTGCAAGAGGTAAAATTAAAAACAAATCAACAATTCCCACGCAGTCGAACGATACGCGCAAGCTGCTGAACGGATAAAAAATTGCCGTTCCGTACGAATTAAAACAATCAATAAATATATGCGAAAACAGACACCATGAAACTAATTTTATCCATGATCTAAAATTTTTTTTTGTTTTCCCGTGAATTTTTGCAAGTAATTTTGCTGCCAGCGGAATCATCAAAGCGCAAAACAGTATGGAATGTGTAGGTCCTCGATGAAAAAGTAAAGATTGTGCAGGCTGAAGAAAAGGTTGTACAATTACATCCAAATCGGGCAAACTTGCAATAAGAGCTCCCCAAACTACGGCTTTTTTTCCTAATTTGTTGCCGGCAACAATTTCGCCCGTAACAGAGCCAATTAATATGTGAGAAATCGAATCCATGAATTTTGAAAATTACAGTGAAATTTTTTTATCGAATATTTCATTTTTAATTACTTTTGTACAAAAGTAAAAAAAAGTGAGCAAAAAAAAGCAAAATATCATTTTAAATGATGTTGAAATTATTGATATTGCCGCAGAAGGCAAGGCTATGGCAAAAATAAACGGAAAAATAATTTTTGTTCCGTATGCAATTCCCGGCAGCGTTGTTGATGTGCAGATTGTACGCAAGCAGCGTAATTTTATAGAAGGAAAAATTATAAACACTGTTAAGAAATCCGACAAATCTATTGACGCCTTTTGCGAACATTTTGGCGTTTGCGGCGGCTGTAAATGGCAAAATTTACCTTACAGCGAGCAACTTTTTTACAAACAAAAACAGGTTGCCGACCAGATTAAGCGAATAGGAAAGGCAGATATTCCTGAAATT
Organism: Prevotellaceae bacterium; assembly: GCA_031275825.1. GTDB lineage: Bacteria > Bacteroidota > Bacteroidia > Bacteroidales > UBA932 > JAIRKV01. Next base: position 5,399 of record JAISOH010000047.1, read on the forward strand.
AATGATATTATTGCATCTCCTAAAACCGTTGAATATCGCAACAAACTGGAATTTACCTTTTCATGCAAACGGTGGCTTACTCAAAACGAAATTGACGAAAACGCAGTCATCGACAATTACAATGCTTTGGGTTTTCATATCCCGCAATTATTTGATAAAGTTTTGAATATAAATTACTGTCATCTCCAGCCCGAACCGTCAAATGCAATACGTAAAGCAATTTATGATTTTGCGATTGAAAACGGTTATTCCTTTTTTGATATTCGTGAAAAAAGCGGATTTTTACGCAATTTGATTATTCGCAATACCAAATGCGGCGAAGTAATGGTGATACTTGTGTTTGGCTGCGATGATGAAAAAAAGCGCAGTTCCTTACTTGATTATTTGCAAATGAAATTTCCGCAGATCATTTCGTTGCAATACGTTATAAACACAAAACTCAACGATTCCATCAACGATCTGGATGTGATATGTTATAGAGGCAACAGTTTTTTGATGGAAGAAATGAACGGATTAAAATTCAAAATTGCAGCAAAATCATTTTACCAAACCAATCCTGAACAGGTTTTAAATCTTTATCAAAAAGTATTTGATTTTGCAAATGTCAACAGTTCTCAAACGGTTTACGACCTTTATACCGGAGCCGGAACAATAGCCCTGTTTATTGCTCGACACGCAAAAAAAGTAATTGGTATAGAATATGTAGCGGAAGCGATTGAAGATGCAAAATATAATGCAAAAATAAACAATCTCAATAATGTTGATTTTTATGCCGGCGACATGAAAGATGTTTTTACCGCCGATTTTATCAGCAAAAACGGCAAGGCGGATGTTCTGATTCTCGACCCTCCGCGTGCAGGAATTCATCCGAAAGTGAGCGAAATAATTTTAAATGCACATCCCGAAAAAATTGTTTATGTAAGTTGCAATCCGGCTACGCAAGCCCGTGATTTGTCTACGTTTGCACCCGAATATAAAATTGAAAAAATACAGCCTGTCGACATGTTTCCACACACGCATCATGTTGAAAACATTGTATTGCTCGTTCTTAACGCCACATAATTTATATTATGCGCAGGGAATTATTGTAGAAATGCAAAAAATCATAAAAAAATCATTTTTTTGTCAATAGAGTTTATATTAAATAGTTGTATAATGCGTTTTTAGATATTATGTAAAAAATATAAAATAAGATACGATAAAATCAGAAAAAATGCAGTCTGCGTGTTAAGTTTAACAAGTCTGACAGTAGCGGAATTTGAGGACTTAGTTACCACATTCAAAAGCCATTGGGACGAGTATTACTCGCATTACACTCTTAAAGTCAAGGTGCGCAAGCGCATATCCTGCGGTCGCAGAACAGGCAAGCTGCCGCAAATTTTCGGCAAATACGCGCACGGCTTCTTTGTCTGCTTTTTCTTTGCCTGCATTGGCAAATTCTGTTTCTATCGATGGCTTGAGCAAACGTTTAAAAGCATCTTCAA
>JAISOH010000052.1 GCA_031275825.1 Prevotellaceae bacterium
AAGAATTATATCTAAAATCACAGCTTTAACGATGATCCAATACCTCAATTTATTTGTCTTTAACCGTCCCTTAAATATTATCAAATGCAATATTTCCTAAATGCACAACAGGTTTTATAAAATGATTTTTAATTGCTGTCCGAGTACCGATAAATAACAACACAAAATAATTGAGATTATTTGAGTCCTTACATCTGAATTTATTACGGCATCGGCGTTTAAAAGAAAATATCGCCAAATGCATCGCTTATATTTACATAATCAAATATTTCTCCCTGTATGGCATTTTTATATTCATATCTGTCGTATGAATTCCATGTATGGACTTTTTTATTGACAGGATTTGTTATGACAATGCTTTTGATAGTTATTTGCGGTTTTTCCGTTTCGGAATTTCTTGCAACCGTAAAAACCGGTTCGGAAAATTTTACTCGCGACCAGTTATATTTCAATGAACGCGAATCTTCTTTTTCTACTTTCAATATTAATTGTCCGAGAGTATGTACGGATATTAAAAATGTGCTGTTGTCTTCATCGTAGTCGCTTATAGATGAAAGCGTTAATTCCATCAAAAACAAAGCCGATTTACCAAATTCTTCAATTGCATTATTAAACAAAACTGTTATATCTGATGTTCCGCCGCCGTTTAATTGTGATGCTTTTATTTCCGACTTCATATATTCTTTCACATATTCGTATGGGCTGTATAATCTGATAAAACCCCATTTGCCGTCTTTATTTACGCAAGCCGTACTGTCTGAAAATTCTTTGGCGTTTGTAAATATAGCCGGAATGACCCAGTTATTGTTTCTGTCGGTAAATCCGTATTTCCCGTTTTTTGTTGCAGGAAATACCAAACTGTTGTCTTCCGGTCGGGGAGTTAATTTTTTTGATTTATTCTTTATCGGAAGTATTGGCGTTTTGTTTCCGTTTCTGTTTATATAATATTCTTCATCATTTTCAAATCTTTCTACTCGCGCAATATCATTGCGAAAATTATAAACATCATAATATTTGGGTTCAATGGCAATTTCACCACTGTTGTTTATATATCCCCATTTTCCTTTTTGTTTTACGGCAGCCATCCCATCTGAAAAATTTTTAACTCCTTCAAATTCCGGTTGAATAACAATAGCGCCGGTTTTATCAATAAACCCCCATTTGCCATTTTGCCTTATGGCTGCAAATCCTTCATAAAACGAACCTGCAATTTCAAATTGAGGTTCAATAACCCATTTCCATGTAGGAAACAATTCCTTTGTTTGCGACTGCGCAATTATAAATGTACATAAACTTACTGTTATACACACAGCTAACTTCAAATGATTCATATACTTACTCTGTTTTTTTAATTTACTTAATCGTTATAAAATATACAAATATTACAAAATATCATGCAATATTAGTAATAATGATTGAAAAACACAAATGTATTTTGCAAAGCTTTAAATATTTTTTGATGCATTATGAAAAATATCCGACAATACGGTATTGAAAAAAACTATTTTAAGAAACTGTTTAAGTTTAATAGAAAAATCAGACGACTTTTTAATACTCAAAACTGTTTTAGTTAAAATTATTTGCATATTTAAATGAATATGTTACATATAAATGTAAAAGATACTTTTAGACAATATTTATACATACCTTTATAAAATATGGAAAAGGAAATTTTGATTTACAAGCGAATATTACAGCGTTTGACTGTTTACTGTCTTTAAATAAACCGTTGAATTTTACCGCTAATATTAAGAGATTTGGCATAACCGGCAAGCTAACCGAATTTTGATTTCTCCGGTTTTTTGAGCGGTAATAAAATCATTAAATTGTAAATTACTTTGTTGGTATTCATAATTTATATTACTTTTGTGGCAAATTCAGAAATCATTTTATGATAAGCAGACGTTTATTAAGGATAAAAGTATTGAAAGTCCTGTTTGCCCATATCAAGTCGGGCAATCAGTTGCAGCTGGCAACCGAAAAAGAATTGGCTTTCAGCATAAACAAAACTTATGATTTGTATCATTATATCCTGTTATTGATGGTTAAAATCGGCGATTATGCTCAAAATCGCATTGATATAGGGAAACATAAATATTTGCCTACGGAAGAAGAAAAAAATCCGAATACAAAGTTTGTTGATAATACTGTAATAAAATTACTCAGACAAAATAAAATTCTTCAAAATTACGTAAATCGGGAAAAATTAAGCTGGGACGATTCTACCGAACTGTTGAAAAAAATATATAACAGCATGGCAAATTCCGATTATTACAAAAAATACATGTTGAATGATAAACATTCGTTTGCAGAAGACAAACAACTGATATGTAAAATTCTTGAATATGAAATCGAAGATCTTGACTATATCTATGCGTTGCTTGAAGAAAAAAATATTTACTGGATTGACGATTTGGAATTTGTTTTGAGCATGTCAATAAAAACAGTCAAATCATTTAAGGCAAATCAGGACAGTTATACGGAACTGTTACCTCTGTACAATGATGAAACCGATGCGAAATTTGCAATAAGATTATTGCGGCGAGTACTTGCCGATTATGATAAAACCGAAATCATAATAGACGAATACACAAAAAATTGGGATTTGGAACGGCTTGCCTTTATGGATACTCTGATTTTGCAAATGTTGCTTGCCGAAGCTCGCGAGTTTCCCGAAATACCTGTAAACGTCAGTATAGACGAATATCTCGAAATTGCAAAATATTTCAGTTCGCCTACAAGCAGCGCTTTTGTAAATGGCGTAGCCGATAAAATCATTAGTAAGGAAATCAAAGAAAAACAAATTATAAAATACAGCGAAAATATATCAAATTAAAATCTTATATCAAATAATAAATTAAATAAAAATAAAATGATGAAATCTTTAATTATTTTACAGGAAGGACAAGGCGGCGGCACAATGATGCTGCTTATGATGGCTGCAATTTTTGCAGTTATGTATTTTTTTATGATTCGTCCGCAGCAAAAAAAACAGAAACAAATTGCACAAATGCGCAATTCGCTGCAAAAAGGCGATAAAATTATTACGGCAGGCGGAATTTACGGAATAATTGTAGAAATGAAAGAAAATTACGTTTTGATTGAAATAGACAAAGATGTAAAAATTCGCGTTGACCGTTCTACAATTTTCAAGGATACAAGCGATATACAGTCGCAGAAATAAACAAAAATTTTGTCGGTAATCCGAAAATATTTATACGGAAAGCAAATCTTTGTTTTCCTGTTTTTTGTGTCTGCAGCAGGTACAGGCTGGCTAATGAATAAACTGTCAGCCGATTACTTGCGTACCGTATCTTACCGTATCGAATTTTACAGCAGCAACGATATGCGCATGATATTTAACGTGGAAACAGACCTGACGGCGCAGATAAACATGAACGGATTTCTTGCAATGCGTTACAACATAACAGAACAAAATACTGTAAAAATAGACATAAGCGATAAGATTATATCAAAAACAAAAAATTTTGTTTTATCGTCCGATATTTTTCAAAAATTTTCGGAACAGCTTGGCGATGGTAAAAAACTGATAAGCCTGTCGCCCGATACGGTTTATTTTACCTGTGTCGATTTGCAAAGCAAACGGTTGCCTGTAGTTCCGAATTTGCAAATGCAATTTGCAGACGAATACATGCAAAACGGAAATACCATACTCAAACCCGACAGTATTTGGATTACAGCCGAACAAAATATTTTGGACTCGCTCACCGAAATTCAATGTATTGCTCAAAAATATGAAAATCTCAACAAATCGGTAAGCGGCGTACTTGAAGTCGATTTGAACAAACTGAACAATGTTTCGGTACAGCAGCATGAAATACGGTTTAAAGTTAATGTAGAACGTTACAGCGAAGCAACAATAAGCGTTCCCCTGCATTTAAACAACAAGCCCGACAGTTTGGATGTAATGATTTTTCCTCAGGATATTGAAATAAAATACCGCGCAAATATTGCCAATCTTCCAAAAATAAAAGCAGACGAATTCAGACTGACTGCCGATTTTAACGATTTTCAAAAAAGCATAGGCGGAAATCTGAAAATAAAAATCGAAGAAAAACCCAAATCAGCATTGCAGGTTGATTTGTATCCGAATTTTGTTGAAGTAATAGTAAGCAAAAAATAACCTAACATGTTAAAAATAGGACTGACAGGCGGAATAGGAAGCGGGAAAACGCTTGTTTCACTGATATTCAAAAATATCGGTATTCCTGTATTTTGCGCCGACATTGAAGCAAAAAACACATATTTCGAAAACGAAGTGCGCAGACAAATGATAAATATTTTCGGCAAAAATATATATATCGATGAGACCCGTATCGACAAAACACTGATTGCGTCAAAAATTTTCAATAACAAAGATCTTCTCGAAAAAGTAAACAGCATCATACATCCGGCAGTATGCAAGCGTTTTGACAACTGGCTTGCAAAACAAAAATCAGCGTATATAATTCACGAAGCGGCAATTTTGTTTGAAAGCGGATTTGATAAATTTATGGATAAAACTGTTGTTGTAAATGCTCCGCAGGATTTGCGCATAATGCGCGTAATGTCCCGCGACAATCAGTCGTATCAGCAAATAATAAAGCGGATGGAAAATCAAATGAATGATGATGAACGTAATGCCCGAGCCGATTTTATAATTAATAATTACATGGATATTCCGATTTTGCCTCAAATTTTGAAAATACACGAAGCAATAAAAAAGTTAACATAGATTGCCTGATTGTTTGTTAAACCTGATTTTAAAACCTTTAATATCCAAAATTATAAACACTAAAATATAAAATGCTGTAATTTCCGCATATTTCATGTTTTTTGAATATTTGCATCATTGCGTATAGAGATAAATTTTTGTAAGGATGAAAGTAAATTTTCATACAGGCAGAAATAAATTTCCATACGCATCCGGCGAAATTTCTGTCAGTATGGAAATTTTCACGCATACGTATGGAAATTTACGGCGATAAGGACAGCCAAAATTACAAAGGCTGATATATTGAAAATTAATAAAAAACAAACTTTAAAAGATACAGTGTTGTTAAATTATGAAATCATTATAAAATTTAATTTCAATTCGACTGTCTGCGTTTTTTTGTTGCCAAAATCGCTGTTATTCCCAATATTCCGGCAATCAGCGAAGATATTAATATTGCAATTTTAGCAGTATCGGTATAACTTTGATGTTCAAATGCCAAATTGCTTACAAACATCGACATTGTAAATCCTATGCCTGCAAATATTCCCGCATTTAACAGCAGTCGATAGTTCATTCCATCCGAAAATTTTGATATTCCCGACTTTATCATTATGAAACTGAACAGAAATATCCCAACAGGTTTTCCTATTATTAATCCGAAAATTATTCCAAGCGACGCTTCGCTGACAATATTAAACTCATTAAAATTAATAACAACTCCCGCATTAGCCAAAGCAAATACAGGCATTATAATATACATTGAAAATCCGTGCAGGGCAAATTCAAATTTTTGCAGCGGAGATGATGCTTTTGCTATTTCCGACCGCATTGCATTTATAACATCAAGGCATTCCTGACTGGCTAAAATGGTTTTATTTTCGACATAATTTTTTCTGAATTTGCGTACCAGAAAATTAGTATGCGCATAAAATTTTGTTCCGCTTATGCGAGTGCGTGTCGGGATAAGCAGAGTAAGCAGGACTCCCGAAATTGTTGCATGTATGCCCGATTGCAAAACCAGAAACCATAGTACCACTCCTGCAATAAAGTAAAGAAATGTATGCCGTATCTGCAATGAATTTAATATAAGTATTGCAGCCATTACTGTTGCGACAATAAGCAGCATGTCGAAATGAATTGCATGTGCGGGATAAAAAATTGCAATTACAATAATTGCGCCAAGGTCATCCGCAATAGCAAGCGCTGTTAGAAATATTTTAAGCGAAACGGGAACTCGTTTTCCCAAAATCGAAAGTATGCCTATTGCAAATGCAATATCTGTTGCCGTAGGTATTCCCCAACCGTGCATTGTTTCGGGAGAGCCGCTGTTGAAAATCAAATAAATAAGAGCAGGCACAATCATTCCGCCTATTGCGGCTGCAATGGGCAAACTTGATTTTTTAAATGATGAAAGTTCTCCAACCATAATTTCGCGTTTAATTTCGAGGCTTACAACAAAAAAGAAAATCATCATCAGTCCATCGTTTATCCAGTCGCGCAACGACATTTTTTGAACAAAATTTCCTATTGATATTGCAAGTTCCTTTTCCCATATTGCATTTAAATCGAAAAGATGCGAAAAATTGGCTAATACAAGAGCAATAAGGGTTGCAAAAAACAATAATATTCCTCCAGTCGCTTCCTTGTGAAAAAAATGAGAAAACGTATCTCTTATGTTTCTCTGACGTTTATACAGCCAGTAATGTTTGCGTATTTTTCTTATTTGTTCCTGTATATTGGACATTTGTAATAACTGTTTGGTTAAATTAACTTTGATTAATTTTTAATATTTGACAAATGCGTAAGGCAGCAGATTTTATATAAAATTCGAGCGCCTGTGTTTGCATCATATTCATCATCATTATACGGATTTGGTGCTACCTCGCAAACATCAAAGCCGGCAATCCGTCTGCCTGACTTTGCCAGCGTTTGTAAAAGATAATGAGCCTGCTGAAACGACAGCCCGCCCGGCACGGGAGTTCCTGTGTTGGGACAAAGTTCGGGACTTAATCCATCTATATCAAAACTTATGTAAACATTTTCAGGTAACTCGCTTATAATATCATTGCAAATTGATTTCCATGTCTGCTCTCCGCCAAACAGCCGTTCGTTGATGTAAAAATCCGTATATGCGGATATTTTAGCGCTGTTTGCAATTAAATCGGCTTCATCGTTACAGAAATCACGAATTCCGACCTGTACCAGTTTTGAAATATTTTTACATTTGGTAATAACGTTATACATTATCGATGCATGAGAATATTCAAAACCTTCATACGCATGGCGCAGGTCGGCATGAGCATCAATGTGAAGTATTCCGAGACTGTTGTATTTTTCGCTCAAAAATTTTATCAATCCGAAAGGAACACTGTGTTCGCCACCTACAATTCCTACTGTTTTTTTTTCTTCGCAGTATTTTTCTGCACATTTATATATCCAGTTATTTAATTTTTCGGATGCTTTATTTATTAAATCCAGTTCATGTGAAATCGAAATATCTTTTATATTACCGCCGTTTTCAAGATATGCAATAATTTTTTCGGCTGTTTTGCGCAATTCCGCCGACTGTGTAAATATTTCCCAGTTATACGGATGAGTTCCTATTTTAATTTTCCATGCATCTTTAACATCAACATCGTATAAATCAATTTGAGATGAAGCCTTAATAATTCGTGCCGGCGCATTTGCCGTTCCGCTGCGATACGATGTTGTAACATCCCATGGCGCTGATATTAATACAATTTCAGATTCATCGGCAGAGCAGGGAAGAGCAAAAAAATTACCGTTTGGCAAACCTATGTTGTTAGGATTAAACTTTTCCATATTCTTAAAAATTTAGCAAAGATATACATTTTTTAATAAAAAAAATTAACTTTGTAAATTAAAACTTATTGTACGGTTTTATGAAAAGATATTTTATTTCATCGTTATTATTTGTATTTGTTATGGTTACAAGTATAACAGCACAGGAAAACACAGATGTTTTCAAATTCAAAACGGAAAATTTTGAAATAACAACACTTTCCGAAGGACAGCAAAAAAACGGAAGTTCGATATTAATTGATGCTACTTCTGAAATGATAAAAAAATACGCTCCAGATGGAACGTTTCCATCTGCCTGCAATGCATTTTTGGTAAAAACTCCGGAAAAAACGGTACTGATTGATGCGGGTTTCGGACGAAATCTGTTTGCCAATCTGAAATTGCAAAATATTACATCTGAAAAAATTGATATTATATTGCTTACGCACATGCATGGCGACCATATTGGCGGTTTGTTGAAAGATGGAAAAGTTACATTTCCCAATGCGCAACTTTATATAGCCCAAGCCGAATACGATTACTGGATGAACATCGATTCGCGCGGAGGCGAACAGGCTCGCAGTATAATACAGGCATATAAAAACAAATTGCATTTGTTCGTTCCTGCCGATTTGGAAAATACGCAAACAGAACTGTTAAACGGAATAAGCGCCATTGCCGTTTACGGTCATACGCCCGGTCATACGGCATATTTGCTGAAATCCGACAATTTGCAGTTTTTGATATGGGGTGACCTTGCTCACGCAATGGCAATACAAATGCCGCATCCCGAAATTGCAGTTACTTACGATGTAAATCCTGAAGAAGCAGTGATTTCGCGAAAAAAAATACTTGAATATGCAGCAGAAAATAAAATACCTGTAGCCGGTATGCACATTGCATTTCCCGCAATGGGACATATTAAGCGGAACAAAGCCGGAGGATATGAATTTGAACCCTTGAAAAAATAAAAAATGGAATTTTGTCTTAACTGTAAACCAATTAAAAATAACAGTGTTATGAAAAATATTATTTTAACGGTTACCTGTGTTTGTGCAGGGCTATGTTCAACAGTTGCGGAAGCAATGATAATGATAACGCAATGCCTCAAGATTTTGTTATAGATGCAAGAAATGTTGAAAATGGAAACGACTACAATTAACAAATTGATAACGTGAAAGCAGTAATAAATTATATGGAACTAAGAGTATGGCATTCCGAAACGTATTATGTTATTGCAACTGCGAATTATTCTAATGGAGGATTTCTGATGAATTTACCAGCAAAAATGCATAATCATTTCTTAAAACCGGTTGAATCCATATTTGCAGAGAAAATTATTCCTGACGGCGTATCTGTTAGCGACCCTAATGCAAAAGTTATACCCGTAGATTTCTTGTTTGCTTTCAAATCCTGTAATAAAACCGGGCATTTTGACTATGAGTATGATGTTGATGATTATGATTATACGCTTGCATGGTATGTTTATGCCGACAGAGATTTCGGTATTACAGGTTCTTATTCGTATGCAAGCGAAAATTCTATTGATTTTTACTCGTATGATATTTCGTTGAGAAAAGGTTGGAACGAAGTTTATACAACTTATGATTATTCTTATGAAACACATGAAAGCAGAATCAACCTGTATAATGTAAAGCCCCAATGGAATAAAATGGATTTTTCATCCTTATCAAAATTCAATTTAATATTATAAATTTTTAACATCGACAGTATATAGTTTTTAATTTTTTTATACTTTTGTAACCGTAACAAAAAATAATATGGCAGAAATGAAAAATAGAGCAGCAGATATAAAATAGCGTTTAATGCAAGTTCTTGCTTCTGAAAACTTCGCAAACTTTCAAAAGTATTACAAGAATGAAGTATAACGCTCGCAGATTGCGGGCTTATTTCTTTGTAAGATTAGGTAGTCGAGAACCTCGGAAGCGGATGTAAGTCCGCTTTTTTTATGCCCGATTTTAAAAATCCGACGACGGCTCGACCTCCAAAGATAAAAGCGATTTGAAACCGGCGCTTTACCGATTTTTATGACAATATGCCTGACAAAATTTTAATCAGGTAAAATATCATTGTAAAAACATTAATTATAAGCAAACTCTGCATTTCTCCGTGCAAAAAAACACGAAGTTACGCAGAGTTTCATTCGTAAATGAAACTCAAAATCAATTATAATACATCATCGTTTTCCAACCGGTAAATTTAATACCTTGTATTTACTTCGCCTCTTTAGTGTCAAACAAAGGATATTTTTATGAAAAAACACGTGCCGGTATTGCAAATTTTAACTCATGCAGGATTAAAATTTCACGGCTTTATTTTTATATATGATATATATTGTATATATTTGCAAAAAATTACGGTTATAAGGTTATGGAAAACATTCGGAAAAAGCGAAAACTGATTGATATATCAGACCGCACAGGAAAAATACTCGGAATGATGGCAGTACAAAATAATATGAGTTTTAAAACTTATATCGAAACATTATTGGATAATAAAGCAAATGAAATCGCAAAAGATGAATTGATTACATGGAAAGACGAAAGTATGAAAAAAGCGAAAAAACATCAAAAAAATAAATTATAAAAATGTTAAAATACAAAGGACTTACAGCCGAGCAAGTTGAAGAAAGCAAAAAACTGCATGGCGAAAATATTGTTACGCCACCTAAACAAACTTCATTATGGAAATTATTTTTTGAAAAATTCAACGACCCTATTATCAAAATTCTTTTAGTAGCTGCGATTTTGTCGTTTACAACATCATTTTTCACCAAAGAATTTATAGAAACAATAGGAATTGTATGTGCAATAATTTTGGCTACAGGCGTAGCATTCTGGTTTGAAACAGATGCAAAAAAACGATTTGACATTCTCAACAAAGTCAATGATGATATTCTGGTGAAAGTTATCCGTAACGGCGAAATTTGCGAAATTTCAAAACAAAATATTGTTGTAGGCGATATAGTTTTGATTGAACTTGGTGAAGAAATTCCAGCCGACGGTGAACTGCTTGAATCAATATCGCTTACAGTAAACGAATCTACTCTTACAGGAGAACCGTCAATTACAAAAACAACAAAAAAAGAAAATTTCGACACAGATGCAACATATCCGTCAAATATGCTAATGCGCGGCACAACAGTTATCGAAGGACGCGGAGTGATGCGCATAAAAGCAGTCGGCGATAAAACCGAATACGGTCGAGTTGCACAGCAATCAACAATAGAAAGCGATGAAAAAACACCACTAAATTTGCAATTATCGCGACTTTCATTATTTATTGGTCGTATAGGAACCGTTCTTGCAGCTTTGATTTTTATGATAATGGTTTTTAAAGGCTTAATCAGCGGAAATATGATTAATGCATCATGGATAGAAATTATTCAAAACATATTGAATTATTTTATGATTTCTGTTGTGATAATAGTAATGGCAGTTCCCGAAGGCTTACCAATGAGTATTTCGTTGAGCCTTGCTATGAGTATGCGAAAAATGCTGAAAACAAATAATCTTGTCCGTAAAATGCACGCATGCGAAACTATGGGAGCCGTAACTGTGATTTGTACCGATAAAACAGGAACTCTTACGCAAAACCAAATGCATGTTAATTCAATTATCATTTACGATGATAATATTGACAAATCTCTGATTGAAGATTTGATAGCAGTAAACTCTACCGTATTTCTCGATAAAAACGGCAAAGTAATGGGAAATCCTACCGAAGGAGCATTGCTGTTGTGGTTGAAAGATAGAGGAAAAGATTATTTTGATTTGAGAAACAGTGTGAAAATTATCGACCAGATACCATTTTCAACCGAACGCAAATACATGGCTACGCTTGCAGAATATCCTAACGGCGAGCGCCGGTTGTACATAAAAGGAGCGCCCGAAATTGTACGGACAATGTGCGTAGAAAACGTTAATGACAAAATTATATCCGAACAGTTATGCGATTTTCAAAACAAGGCAATGCGCACGCTTGGTTTTGCCTGTTGCACCTGTAACGTTAATACTGTATCGGATGCAATCAGCGGCAATATATTGAAATTTATCGGAATAGCGGCAATTGCCGACCCTGTTCGCGAAGATGTTCCCGATGCGGTAAAAAACTGTTTGAATGCGGGAATTAAAATAAAAATAGTAACCGGAGACACGCCTGCTACAGCTTGTGAAATCGCTCGGCAAATAGGACTCTGGAACGATGAAACCGATACCGATATAAATAAAATTACAGGCGTTGAATTTGCAGAAAAAACAGACGAAGAACTGATGGAAATCATCGGCGGTTTAAAAATAATGTCGCGGGCTCGACCAATGGACAAGCAGCGCCTTGTTCGACTTTTGCAGCAAAGTAAAGAAGTTGTAGCCGTAACAGGCGATGGCACAAACGATGCTCCGGCTCTTAATTTTGCTCACGTTGGACTGTCTATGGGTTCGGGAACATCGGTTGCAAAAGAAGCAAGCGACATCACTCTTCTCGACGATTCGTTTTACAGTATAGCAACCGCCGTACTTTGGGGACGCTCGTTATATAGAAATATCCAGCGATTTGTGATGTTTCAGCTTACAATAAATTTCGCTGCTATTGTAATCGTATTTTTTGGTTCGATTTTCGGAAAAGGAAGCGAATTGCCGCTTACGGTTACTCAAATATTATGGATAAATCTTATAATGGATACGCTTGCAGCGATGGCATTTGCCGCCCTGCCGCCGAATCCCAACGTAATGAAGGAAAAACCTCGAAAGAAAAGCGATTTTATAATAACATCGTCAATGGCTTGTTCGATTTTGTTGACAGGCATAATATTTGTAACTATTTTACTGACAATGCTGTTTGTCTGGGAAAACAAACTGTCGTCATATCAGCTTTCAATATTGTTTACAACCTTTGTAATGCTGCAATTCTGGAACATGTTTAACGTAAAAGCTTTTGCAAGCGGCAAATCGGCATTTGCAATGTTGAAAAAAAGCAAAGCCTTTTTATTAATAGCGTTTTGCATTTTTGCAGGACAAATTTTTATAGTACAATTCGGAGGAAAGGTTTTTCAAACGGAACCTTTACACATTAACGACTGGCTTAAGATTACAGGAGGTACGGCGCTTATACTGTTTTTTGGAGAAATATTCAGACTGTTTGCGCGAAAATATAAAAAATTAATCAAAAAAACAATGTCGAATAACGGCGTTGCTGATTATCAGTAAAACATATTTCGTTTTTTACGCCAGATTTTAACAAGTATAAATCCAAAGATCATTCCACCCAAATGTGCAGTGTGCGCTATTCCGCCGCCTGCGGGATTGTTTATTGCCAGATACAGTTCTATTGCTCCGTAAATTAATACGAAATATTTTGCTTTTAATGATACAGGCGGAAACAGTAATCGTAAAACCGTATTGGGAAACAGCATTCCAAAGCCGAGCAAAACGCCGAAAACCGCTCCCGATGCGCCAAGAACAGGAATAGTTGTAATTTCGTACCACTGTTGCATGTAAATGTCTTTATCAACAAAACCCTGATTGGTTTCAAGCAACGATTTCATATTTTCAAGCATTGAGGCATTAATATGAGCTTCGATAAAATTTAATTGAATAAAGTTTACAAGCGTATAAATTGCCGCCGCTCCCAGTCCTGTAACAAAATAATATATGAAAAACCGTTGCGAACCCCAAACTTTTTCAAGTATTTTACCAAACATCCACAAAGCGTACATGTTGAATATCAAATGAAAAATCCCTCCATGCATAAACATGTGCGTAATAAACTGATACGGTGAAAAATCAGGAGATGCGGGATAAAAAAGTGCAAAACTGCGAAGTTTGAATACTTCGTTTGCCAGCAGCATCAACACGTTTATAATGATTATGTTTGTAACAACAGGTGTTGATTTGTCGAAAATGGTATTTGATGTATAACTCATTTTATTATTTTAAAAATCGTGTTTTTATTTCGTCAAATGTTATTATTGTTAAAGCGGGTTTGCCTTCGGGACAAATATTAGGATTGCCGCAGGCCAGCAATTTCCCGACAATATCGTTCATTTCTTCGGCGGTCAATATTTTGTTTCCTGTTGCTGAAACTTTTGCCAAAGACAAAGCCAGCCGTTCCTTGCTTTTTTTTTCAAAATTACCTGTTTCATCTTTCAGGTCGTCTATTATTGAGTGAACAATATTTTCGGCTTCAGCATTTTCGATATTTGCAGGCAGTCCGTAAACTACTACCGTGTTTTTTCCGAAAATTCTGATATCAAAACCTAATTTAGCCAGATTGTCGATATGTTCCGATATTACTATGAAATCCATTGCACTCAATTCAATTGTTTGAGGAAAAATTTCCTGTTGAGCGTAATTGCTTGTCGCTTCAAGTCCTGACAAAAACTGTTCAAACAAAATTCTTTGATGTGCGCGCTTTTGGTCTATTATCATCAATCCCGATTTTGAATTTGTTCCTATGTACCGGTCTTTTATCTGAATAAATTTTTCTGCCAGCGATTGTGGCGAAGCAAATAATTTTGGAGTGTTGCCGTCATCTTTTTTAAGTTCGAAAGTTTCCGGTTTTTCATAAATTTTTTGCCAGTTTGAATCAATTTTCTCTGTTTTGAATCCGCTGTTTTTTCTTTCGTTTTCAAACGGATTGAAAGTTTCGTCTACTGTAAGTTTAGGAACAGCTATTTTTGTACCGGGCATCACTACCGGAATCTCAATACGGTTTTCTATGTCAAAATCAATTTTTGGTGCAAGAGCAAATTTTCCCAGCGATTCGCGTATCGCAGCATTTAAGATTTGCCATATTGTCTGTTCTTCGCTGAATTTTATTTCAACTTTTGTAGGATGAATATTTACGTCCAAATTTTCAGGTTCTATGGTCAAATACAGAAAAAATACAGGATAACTGCCTGATTGAATTAACTGTTCGTAGGCGCTGATAACGGCTTTTTGAAAATACGCGCTTTTGAAAAATCTGTTATTGGCAAAGAAAAATTGTTCGCCTGCGGTTTTTCGTGTATATTCGGGTTTGCCGATATAACCTTCTATTTTCACTATGCTTGTATCAACATGAGTCGAAATGAGACTGTTGCCTGTGTTTTTTCCGAAAATTTCAGTAATTCGTTGCCTGATATTGCCTTTGCGTAAATTATATATTGAGGTTCCGTTTGATGTAAGCGTAAAATCAATATGAGGATTGCAAAGCGCAACACGTTGAAATTCGCTCATTATGTGTTTCAGTTCTACATTATCCGATTTTAAAAACTTGCGTCTTGCAGGAACGTTAAAAAATAAATTCCGTATCGAAAACGATGAACCTGCCGGACAACTTACTGTTTCCTGACTTACAAGTGTTGATGCATTTATCAGTATTTGAGTTCCCGTTTCATCTTCCTGTCGTCGAGTTACAAGTTCTACTTCGGCAATGGAAGCGATTGACGCCAGCGCTTCTCCGCGAAAACCGAAAGTATATAATTGTAATAAATCGTCAGCCGAAGATATTTTTGATGTTGCGTGCCGTTCAAACGACAATCGAGCGTCGGTATCGCTCATTCCCGAACCGTTGTCAATTACTTGAATCAATGTTCGTCCCGCATCTTTTATACTTATGTTTATTGATGTGCTTCCCGCATCAACGGAATTTTCAATCAGTTCTTTTATAACCGAAGCGGGACGCTGAATTACTTCGCCTGCGGCTATTTGATTTGCAACGCTATCAGGTAAAACTTTTATCATTATTCGCTTGTATTTTCAATTATTTCATCATCATCAACAATTACTATTTGAGTTTCGGGATTCCAGTCATATTTTCCTGTACTGTCCGGATTTTCGATTCCTGTTTTTCTGTTATAATTTTCGGGGTTTATAAGATATGAAAAATTACGTACGGAAACAAAAACAGCAATTATGAAAAGTAAAATGGCAGCATAAACAAAAAGACGCTTGTTGGGCAATTTTGTTTCTGCGCGTTTTTGTTCAGCGGCATAGGCTTTTCTGAAATTTATATTTTCACGTTTAAAAACATATTCTCCATCATTTTGCTTTGAACTTTCTTCAATTTTACGAATGCGTTCGTTCAATTCTTCCTTGTTTGCATCGTAATATATTGGCTTATAGTTAAAAACACGATGTTTAGGTATTTTGAAAAAGGTTATTTTCATATTTTTGCCTTCAAATTTTTGTTTGATTAATTTACAAAGATATGCAAAATTTGAATAGTACTTACAAAAAAAATAAATAGTCGTTATTTACTAATAAAAATCGGTACAAAATTATATTTATAATCCTCAAAACTAAATGTACACAAATTTAAAACGAAAAGTACATTTTTGAGGGAAATTACATACTTCTAAATATAACAAAAAAAAGCAGTCTAATCCGACTGCTTTTTGCCTGTGTTTACCGCAAACCTGTTGTGCATTTAGGAAATATTGCATTTGATAATATTTAAGGGACGGTTAAAGACAAATAAATTGAGGTATTGGATCATCGTTAAAGCTGTGATTTTAGATATAGTTCTTGTAGC